>JBNLEN010000006.1:0-83589 GCA_050304975.1 Polyangiaceae bacterium | reverse complement strand
GCTTGTTTTGTTTTCGCAGCTCGGTCAGAGGGATGTGTTGGCTGCCGGCGATGGAGCCGCTAGCCAACTCGCTCGAGTTGCGCACGTCTACTAGGCTGAATTTGCTGCCAGCCGCGAGGCTGTGCGGAGTCCAGGCGGTGGCCAATCCTGCTCGGTTGGCGGTGGCGACGGTGCCCGCCACATTGATCGCATCCCGGGCTTGAGCTAGAGGGGACGCGTAGCACAAGTCCAGCGTCGCCAGCTGCTCCACGCTGAGGCCACCCAAGATGGCTGCGGCCAGCACGTCGATGCGTTTCTCCGCGCCGAGTCCGCCTGCGGCTTCGGCGCCGACGATGTAACCATCGACGTCATAGTAGATCTCGAGGTCAATCGCGCGGGCGCCCGGCATGAAGGGGTCACGATCAGGTACGCTGACCGACGCCGTGCCAAACGCATCTTCGGCACGCAGCCCCGTGCAGGCCACGACCGTGTCACCAACCCGTGTCACGGCGCTGCCCAGTACCGGACCCATGATGGCATCACCACCAGCGGCGCAGCAGCCGGCAACTTGAGCGGTCTTGTCGATTAATGACGCTTGTGGCGCCCAGATGGGTAGACCCGTTGGCGCTTGTTCCAGTGACACACTCGCCCCGCAGGCGTAGACGTTGGGCAGCGTCGTTTGACAGCTGCGATCCACCAGGATGGACCCGTCTTCACGCACGACGGCACCTGCTGCCGCCAACAGCTCACTGCGTGGCTGCACGCCCGTCGCGACGATCACCAGATCGGTGTCGAGCGTCTGCCCGTCCTCTAGAACCAGCTTGCCGACCTTCTTACCTCGTCGCTCGACGGAGATAACTTCGGTGTCCGTCAGCAGTTTGATGCGCCGACGGGCCAGCGCCGCTTCCGCGTGGTGAGCCGCCATCTCACCGAATTGAGGGAGCACGCGCGGCCCCTCCTCGACGACGGTCACCTGACAGCGCCGCCGCCTCAGTGCGTCGGCAGCTTCCAGTCCAAAAAATCCTCCGCCGATCACCGCCACACGCTTGGCGCCTTGCTTGACCCGTTTGACGATGGCTTGCACGTCGCCGGGGCGGCGCACGTGAAACACATTGCTCCCGGCGTCTTGTAGCGCTTCCGGAGTCAGGGAAGCGACGCCGGTTGCGACCACCAATGAGTCGTAGGCCAGCGTTCGTCCATCGAGCTGCAGTTTGCGGCTGCTGGCATCGATGCCGAGCACCTCACAGCCGGTCTGCACTTCCACGTTGTAGTGTTGTTCGAAGTAGCTGGCGCCTTCCTCCAGATCACGCAGCTGTTCAACCTCTCCGGAGAGGTAGTGCACCAGACCGCCGACAGAGTAGCTGAGCTCTTGGGCACGCTCCAGCAAGATGATGTGGGCGTTCTCGTCCGTTTCGCGGGCTCGCGCAGCGGCTGTTGGTCCGGCTTGAGCTCCACCAATGATGACAATCCTGCGACCTGGCATGTTGTTCCCCCTGTAAATTGTCGGATCTCGCACTGCTTAGCCCGCTTTTGATCGCACCTCAAGCTTTGCTCGAGCGGGGCCTTCCCCCAATCTGGATTCTGACGCAGCGCGATGTTAAGCAGGCGGCGGATTCATGACGGCGCCCAGCTCCGATTTCGTTCAAGCCATCCTCCACAACATCGACCACACGCGTCGCTTGTTTGAAGGGGCAGGGGCCAAGCCCGCGGCACTGCTCGCGACCGTCTCGGGCTCAGCGTCCTCGCAGCGCTTCTGGCAGCATCGCCTGGACCTCACCAAGGGGGACTTCGGCTGTCGGCAAGCTTTGAGCCTGCACGAAGATCTACCTGTCAATCAGGCCTTGGGGGTGCTGCTTTTGTGGCAGCGGGTGAAGTCTCATTTCGACCCTGCTGGCGGAGCCTTGGCCGCCTTCGTTTTCGGTGATGGTACACGCGCCACACCGTTCACGGAGACTGACAACGGTCAGAAGCCGGCGATCATGTCGTTCGTCAAGGCGCCGCAAACTAGCGCCGCGTCGGGCAGCCGATACCTCTCGATGGTGGAGTTGGCGCTGCTCTACTTCGCTCCGGTGGAAGATTACTTGAGGCGCTCGGGATTCAAAGGACTCGTCATCAAGTGGGGGGATGAGGTGCAAATCCCCTCGACACCCCTGGATGGTACCGATCCCCGATTTACGGACGCGGACGTCGTGCGCTTCGTCTCGATGCGTCCTATGACGCCAGATCAGGCGATGAACAAAGATTGGGTGGGGGTTGACCCCGGCGGCAATATCACGGCCTTCATCCCCCGCAGACCGCTTTCCGAAATGCATGCCTTGGCCGATCGAGGCCTGTTGCAGCGACGCGGTGAGGAACTTTGGGGAGGCATCAACCTGGGGTCCATCGCTCTATCCCAAGCTCTTTTGGATGAGCTGCTGAGCGAGTTTGAGGCTGAAGTCGCGGACGAGAGTGCCCTGCGTGGGGACCGACCAGATCTCGATCCGCAGATGTTTACGGCGCTGACCATCGCCGCCATCGAGGATGATCACGAACGGCGTCGCGCTTGGGAGACGGCATTGGATGAATCCGGTGCGATGCAGAACCTGCAGACCAAGATGCCCAGCTTGCTGCCGAGGCTGTGTCAGGTTTTGCAGCGTTTCCAAGAGCGCTACGGAAGGCCTGTGCGGATGGTAGCGATGGACTTCGGAGAGCCCTATTGGGGTGATATTGGCCAGCATCGCGAGATCTACGAATTCTTCATGGCTTTGAACGACCCAGGTGAGCGCGGTCAGATTGCCCGCGCCCTGGCCGGAATTGACGCTCAGCGAGATGAGCGCGGGAACCTGCTAGTGGGTGACGTTCGACTTTCACCCGACGTGGAAGTTCGCAACAGTGTGCTGATGGATTGTCAGCTCTTGGGACGGGGCCACGTGACTGACAGCGTGTTGATTGGCACCGCCACCGGTGACGTCGAGGCGCGCCAGGCTTTTGACGTTCTTAGTACGGTGGGTGAATTACGTTTGGCGGCTCGAGCTGGGAGTTACAAAGTCGTGTCCGCGGGCAGTATTATTGCCGAAGAAGAAGAACGGTTGACGACCCTGTTTCTGCCGAATGACATCACCCAACTCCGCGTGTGCGAATCGACGGATTTGCGCCAGCGCGAGCTGAACTATGACGCCCCGCTGCCCGGAAACACGATGTCGTTCCGCCGGGCGCATGAGCTGATGCTCGAAATGGATCCCGGTGAGGTGCAGCAGCGTCGTGACCACGCACGTCAGGCAGTGTTGGCTCGCCTCACTCGCGGCTGAGTTGGCACTTTCCGCCCCCGGGGGGATACGTCTGTTCATGCCTGTCTGCATGCCCGGTACCAAAAATGGCAATTTGGCCGCGGTTTGCATTCCGCCTGAAACGCCGACCAGCAGCCAGGACACACGCCAAATAGCGGCCTAAGTTGTCGATAAAAGGCCATTAATGGCGATTTTGGGCCGATCCCATGCTCTTGCTAAATATGGGCTCTGTGCTAGATTCACGGAAGTCCATGTGGCGGCGCATTCGCTGCGGTCCGTCCAGCACTTTGACTGGCTGGTAAATAACGCCTCCCAATCGGTGCCCCCCTTGCCTTCAGATCTAAGGCATCTCTTGAAAGGAATCCGAATGACCGCCCCGACGGAATCTGCTTTGCCCTTTCCCACCCTCTACCGACACAAGAAGCGGGACCACTGGGGATTGGCCCTGTTGGCCTGGCAGCACAACAACAAGCGGGGCTACCTGTTTCAGGATGGCCAGCTGCGCACGTTTGGTGAGGAATTCTGCGGCATGATGGTGCCCGTAGACCAGCCCACCGCGGAGATGCTCGAGGTCTGTCAGCGGCTGCTCACCGATTTGGGAGGAATGGTCGATACCAAACCGTCCACGTCCGTCGCGGCCGACGCCATGACCTTTTCGGAGCAGGTTTCCGTGTTCCTCGGTGAATACCCAGAGGGGTTTGAGGACGCCAAGTGGGCGGAGTCCGTGCGTGGAGAAGGCGCGAAATCTCAGCTCAAGCGTCATCGCGCTCCGGTGCTGGAGCTGGCAAAAGAGCAATTGACACAAGAGGCGCTACAAGAAGCAGCCGCGGAGAGTCCTGGTGCGGCCTGGGATCGGGTGGTTCAGGTATTGCGCAAGACCGATCTGGTGCCTGCCAAAGAGGCACGTGCAGCAGTGAAGGATGACGAGCGAATACTAGGTGAGCTGGACACGACCCTGACCCAGATGCTCTACGGCGAGGGCGACTATGAGCAGCGCTTTGATGCCTTCGTTCGGGCGTATGAGCAGGCTCATGGAACCCAGCCTGGCTGGCAGCTGGCGACGGCTGTCTCTGCTTTGGTTTTTCCTGATGAGCATGTGGTGGTGCGTCCAGGCAGCTTCCGTGAGCAGTCCAAGTCGTTGCAGTATCGGATCAAGCTAGGTAAGCCCGATGGCCGCACCTACGCTGAGGCGTTGTCCCTGGCGCGCCAGGTGATTGAGCGCCTGTCGAGTCAGAATCAGACTCCGCGTGATCTGATTGACGTGCATGACTTCATGTCTCACACGACCCGCGCTGCCGCCAAGCGGCAAGTGTTCACCGAACGCGCTTCACAAGCAGCTGCCGCGGAAGCAGGCTCCACCGAAGGTGACGACGCTGGTCCAGCCGCCAAAGCCGAAGGTGAAGCGGCAGCGTAGCGTCCGGCCCGCTTAGCGCCATGCGAAGGTCAGCTCAGCACAGAGCTGGCCTTTAGGCTTTTGTGCTGCGTTCCAGTCGCGCGATCGCTTGTTGGTACTTGGTTGCGCGCTCTCGGTCCTTGTCACTCACGCTTGGCAGACGTGACAAGTCAGAGTTGTGTTTTAGATCGAGCAGCTTGACTCGGCTTGCCAGTGGGTTTTTGGCGATTCGGTCGATGAACTGTTCGTAGCTTTCTCGTTCGCGGCGCGTGAGACAATCGAGGGCTGCCAGCAGGTGCTCGGGGAAGCCTTCGTCCGCAAGGGCTTGAAGATCCCAGGCAGTGTCCTCGACCACGTCGTGGAGCATGGCCAGCATGCGTTCGTCCCGGTCCTGGGTTTGCATGGCCAAATGCATCGGGTGGTAGATGTACGGCTTGCCCGCGCGGTCAAACTGTCCCAAGTGCGCTTCAGCGGCGAGGTGCACCGCGCGTCCGGGTAACCAAGCGTCAATTGTGTCCATCAGTGTTTGGGTGGCCGCGTCAAAGGCTTGTAACAGCGTCTCGGGAACGGAGCCCGCATAGACCTTCCTCAAGGTGCTGAGCTGAGCTCGCTGTTGGCCCGGACGCGTGCGCAAACGCATCATCAGGGAGTCGCCGCTTTTCTCCGCTTCGGCGATGTTGCTGATATTGTGGACCTTGTCTGCGCAGCTGATGGGGCGAGCTCGCAGTGCCGCTTCGGATCCGCGCTGCACGCTCTTGACGTATTCGTCGAAGCGTTGGCTTTTTGGGCGCAAGCTGCCGTCATCGTTCCGCTTGATTTCCGTCAAACACTCGACGGTCTCAACCACGGCTGCTGGATAGTCCCGGCGGAACTCCTCGGCGAACGCCGGCTGGTCTTCGAGCAGATCATGCAGGTAGGCGGCGGCCAAAGAAGTTTCATCTTGCACCCCATGCTGCTGCAAGAGCTGGGCAACCGCTTCCAGGTGGGTGAAGTACGGCAAGTTGCCGGACTTGCGCACCTGGCCCTGGTGGGCACGCTGAGCAAACTCACGGGCTCGAGTCACCAACGAAGCCGACATGCCCGGATTCTAGCCGAAAGCCTGGTGGAAGTCGAAACGTGCCGCGGACCAAGTAGCGGCGCGCAAGCGGGGGCGTCTCAGTTGACGTCCCGTCCGAGGGCGTGGTCCAGCTGCACCCGTGCCATGCGTAGCTGCACATGGGCGTTGATCAGCTCCAGCCGAGCGCGCAAGAGTGCCGTTTCAGTATTCATCAGCTCCAGGCTCGTTGCACGCCCATGCTGGAGCAGCAATGTCCGAGATTGATGCGCCGCTTCCGCCGCGGTCACTCCCGTTTGGGCTGTCTGCAACCCGAGCTCCGCATCCTTCAGATTTCGGTAGGCGCTGTGCACCTCAACCTTGATGGCGTCGTGAAATGCGGAGCGCTGGGCTAGGACCTCTTGTTTCTGAGCGAGGGTCTGCTCCTTCTGCGCCGTGGTGGAGCCCCAATCGTTGATGGACCACACGGCTTGAATACCCACATCCCATGTGCCCTTCCATTCCTCCACTAGGGGGAAGATGCGTTGGTTGGGGTTCGCGTAGGTGACGTTGCCGAAGATTTCCACGCGCGGCATCGTGTCCGCCCATTGCACATCGCTGGTGCGTTGGAGTGAACGCGATTGCTCATCCAGAGCCTTCATTTCGACCCGATTGCGTGCGGCTTCCTGGTAGAGCTGCTCCAGATCACGCTTGTCGTCGAGGCGTGGGTAGTCCTCCAAGGGATTTTCGCCAATCTCGTACTTCTTGCCGGGCGGATCATGCAGCATCAATCGCAGTTGGTGCTCGGCCATGGCCGCATTCGTGCGGCTCCGACGCACCAGCAGCTCTGATTGCGAAACAAAGGCTTGGGCGGTCAATACGTCCGCCTGCGCGACTCGACCTGCCTGGTAGTTGTTTTCAATCGTTTGCAGTTGGGCTCGGGCCTGATCGAGCGATTGCTGTGCGACGATGGTCTCTAGCTCTCGCTGCACCCAGCTGTAGTACGCGATCCGGGCATTGGCGCCGGCCGTCACTCTGGCTGCCTGTTCGTTGAGCTCCGCGGCACGCTCGATGGATTCGGCCGCGTCAATGGAGGCTCCGGTCGCCAAGATGTAGTCGCTCACCGGAACTACGAGGCCCGCGTTCAGGTAGAAGTTGTTTTCCGGGATTGGAAACGTCATCCCCGAGCTATCCAGCGCGAGCAACGGCGTACCAGGGGGAATGAGCCCCGGCGGTTCGGTGGTGCCAACCAAGCTGCCTTCGGAGCTACCAAAGCTTGGCGGGTCAACCGGTGACAAACGAGTGTAGCGAGCGGTGAGTGTGAGTCTCGGCGCGGCTCGGTAGATCACCTGGGTCACGTTCTTGCTGGCTGCAGTGACCTGATGTTGCTTCGCCTTGGCGTCCAAGCTGGTCTCCGCTGCCCGCTTGGCGGCTTGAGCCGACGTCAGTCCACCGGGACGACCCAAGATGTCTGAAAATCGGCGAGCGGTGTCTGGCTCGGCGTTTGGGGCCGCGGTTGCCACCCCTGACGTGGAAGTGCCGGGCTGTGCAGGAGTGCTCTCTGCCGGTGCTGCATCTGGAGCAGCCGCGGGCTGTGTCGCGCTGTCCGCTTCAGCCTCCGGCTGAGGAGCGGGCGCATCTGGCGCCGGTTGGGCGAGCGCCGTCAGTGTGCTTAGGAAGGTTGCGCTGGCGGCAGCGAATGCGGCCCTGGATCTCATCTTCATACTCTCCCTGTCGTGCTACTCGCCGGTTGCGCTGGCGCCCGGGTTCACTTCAGGACTCGCCTGGTTTCGGCGGAACAGGCGCCCAACGAAGCCCAAGAAGTCGTCGAAGAAGGTGTACATCGTTGGTACGACAACCAACGTCAACACGGTGGCGAACGCAAGTCCAAAAACAACCGCGACTGCCATCGGGCCCCACCACTCACCACTTTGAGTGCCCCAGAAGGCATCCATCGTGCGGAAGTCGATGTTCAAGCCCACCGCCATGGGGATCAAGCCGAGGATGGTTGTCACGGCGGTGAGCATCACCGGACGAAAACGCGTGATGCCGGCTTCAATCAAGGCGTCGTGCCGGTTACGCCCCCGTTCGCGCAATTTCTCCACGTAGTCCAATAGCACGATGGCGTTGTTGACCACGACGCCCGCCAATGAAATCACGCCCAACCCCGTCATGATGATGCCGAAGGACGTGCCGGTGAGCAGCAGTCCCCACAACACACCTATCAACGACAGGACCACCGATGCCAAGATGATCAGAGGCAGGTCATAACGGTTGAACTGAGCCACTAGTACGAGGGCGATCAGGAAGACGGCGATCAGGAAGGCGTTGCCCAGAAATTCTTGAGATTTGCGCTGCTCATCGTTGGCTCCGCCGAGGCGCAACGTGACGCCTTTGCCGGCGTCAAACTCATCGATGAACTTGATGACCTCAGCCCGAACGGTGTTCTCGTTGAAGCCTTCTTTGACGTCACCTTCAATGGTGACCATCGGATCTTGCGACTTGTGATGAATGGATCCCGTGCCGCCCGCCAGCTCATACTTGGCCACGCTGCTGATTGGCACGCTAAAGGTGCCTAGCTCCATGTCCTCGCGGCCCGGGATACGCAGACCGAGTACCGATTGCAGGTCGTCTCGGAATTGGGGGGCCAGTTCCACGACGATGTCGTACTCATCTTCGCCGTTGCGGAAGGAAGACGCTTTGGTGCCGTTGACCGCCGCGCGGACAGCGTTCGCGACTTCACCGGTGCTCGCGCCGATGCGCTTGGCAGCACCTCGGTCCACGCGAAAACGCAGCTCTGGCCTGCCGACGCGGTAGTTGTCAGTCAGCGCTGCTGCGCCATCAATCTTCGCCAATTCACGTCGGATCCTTTGGGCGGCCTGTCCCGCGGCGTGATAGTCGCTGGCGCTCACTTCGACGGAAATCGGCTTGCCCACGGGGGGCCCCATGCGCTCCTTCTCCACGGTGATTTCCGCGCCGACGATGTGCCCGAGCTGTTCCCGCAAGCGCTTGATGGTGTCGCGGGTGTCCTCCTTGCGGGGGATCTCGCCAGGCTGGGCCTTGCTCGCGTGAGGGTAGAACGTCAGCGTGATGCGCGCCTGGTTGGTGGCTTCTGAAGATGAAAAGTCGCCGACTACCACGCCCGTTTCCGCGACATAGGTCTCGATGTTGACGTCCTGGATCAAGATCTCTTCGATCTCACGCACGATCCGGTCGGTCTCCTCCAAATCGGTACCATCTGAAGCGCGCACGCTGATCGTGGCGCGGTCCGGGGCGACGTCTGGGAAGAACTCCGTGCCGTGATTGAACATCCCGTACAAGACGAACGTGACGATGAACAGCGCTCCCATCGCGCCGCTGGTCAACCAGCGGTGCTTCAGTGCCCAGAGCAGAATGCTGCGATAGAGCTTGAGCACCCAGTGCAAGTCCTCCTCCCGGGGTGGAGCGTCTATCTCATCGGCGAGTGGGCGTTTGGGCGTCATCTGGCTCAGGCCGATGGCCGTCAGCACCGGTAGAATGGCGAGCGCAACGAACAACGAAGATGCCAGCACACTGACCAGTGTGATGGGCAGGTAGACCATGAACTCGCCCATGATGCCGGTCCAAAACAACAGTGGGGCGAAGGCTGCCAACGTCGTGAAGGTGGATGCGGCAACCGCACCGGCCACCTCTTTGGCCCCATCTATCGAGCCCTGGACGGGCGTCTTGCCCATCTCCACGTGGCGATAGATGTTCTCCACAAGCACGATCGCATTGTCCACCAGCATGCCCAGCACGAGCACCAAGCTGAACAGCACGACCATGTTCAGGGTGATGTCCATCAGCGAGAAGATCATCATGCCCATGAGCATGCTGAGCGGGATGGCGATGGCGACGAACAGGCTGTTGCGTACCCCCATGAAGAGCAGCACCACTCCGATGACCAAGATCAGAGCCAGCAGGATGTTGTTTTCCAGCTCGGCGACCATGATGTCCACATTTCGCGACTGGTCCGCGAGAATGCGATATTCCACTGACTCGGGCCAGCGCTTCGAGTGTTCGGCTGCCAAACGCTTGGCTTCGTCGGCGACGTCGACAATGTTAGCGCCGCCGCGTTTCACAACCCCGAGCGAGACGCTGGATTCGCCGTTCATGCGGGAGTAGGTGGAACGGTTCTGGAAGCCGTCCACCACCGTCGCCACATCACGAATGAACACGGGACGGTCACCCCGGCGCGTGATGGCGACGTTTTCAATCTCCTGCGCGGCAGTGAATTCACCTGGCACACGCACCAGAAAGTTGCCTTTGGTTGCCGTGACTTCACCGCCCGGGATGTTGACGTTTTCATTCCCGATGGCACTGACCACGTCCATGATGCCCAGCTCATAGTGAGCGAGACGGCTGGGGTCGATCTGCACGCGAAACTGCCGCGTGCGCCCACCCGAAAGTTGCACCTTCAGCACGCCGGAGATGCGCTTTAGGTCATCCTGCAGATCTTCGGCGTACTGCTTCAAGTTGGTCTCATCGACCGGGCCCGCCAAGTTGATCAACATGATCGGGATATCCGAAAAGGATATCTCCTGGACGAGTGTGTCTTCGGCGTCTTCGGGAACCTGGTTTTCGGCCCGGCTGACTCGATCGCGCACCCGCTGCAGGGCGTCTTCGATCACGACCTCGGGTTCGAACTCGAGATTGATCAAACTCACGCCCTCGGCGGACGTGCTCGTGATGGTCTTGAGATCCTTGACTCCCGAAAGTTCATTCTCCAGGGGAACCGTGACCAGCGTCTCAATGTCTTTTGGGGAAACGCCCGGATAGGGCGTCGTCACCATCACGAAAGGGATCTTGACGTCGGGGTTCGACTCCCGGGGCAGCTGAACGTACGAGACCAGACCAAAGATGAAGATGCAAACCATCACGAGCAGCACCGGAGCACGGTGCTTGACTACAAAATCAATCATGGGTCTCTTGTCTCTTCGTCTAGAAGACGGTCTAGAAGATGTTGGGGCTCAGTCAGAAGACTGCGCGCCCGGCGGTGCAGCATTTACCTTGGCGGTGCACCAATACTTCATCACCTGGAGCCAGCTCACGGTGGCCGACGATGATGAGCGCGTCGCCGGCGTTGAGGCCGCTCTTGACGACGACTTGCTTACGCAAGACTTCGCCAAGTTCAACTGGGCGCCACTCCGCTTTGCCGGCCTTCTCCACGAATACGCCGACTCCGTCAGGCTTGGTCACGATCCAGTCTTGAGAAATGACTAGGCGGTCACCCTCGACCTTGGGACTCGAGTCCGTCGCGCCCTTGCTGGCTGATTTTGCGGAAGCTGACTCTCCGGGCGACGGCGTGTGCTTGTCCGTAGAAAGTGTGACGCGCGCGATCATCCCGGGGAGCAGGGTCTCATCTTCGTTCTGCAGCTCCACCGTGGCCTTGAACGAGCGCGTCTTGAGCTCTGCTGCCTGGGACACGTGGACCACTTCACCCTGGAATACTCCGGCTCGGGCATCCAGCTGGATTTGGGCTTTGGTGCCGGGCTGAGCGAGAGCAATGTCTCGATCCGAAAGAAAGATCGAGACTTTGATGGGCGACAATTGCACTACGCGAAACAACGGCGTTCCTGGCGCAGCCACTTCCCCCACCTCCACGTCGCGTTTGACGATCACGCCGGCAAACGGCGCTTTGACCACCGCTCGACTGGCGTTGACGTTCAGCTCTCGCAGCGCTGCTTCTGCGTTGGCAACGCGATCATGTGCTGCATCTAGCTCAGCCTTGGGTATGGCGTTGCCCAGCACTTTGGCGCGTTCCAGTTCGCGCTTGGCTGCGTCCAGCTCTACCCGCGCTCGACCGCGGCGCGCGCCGTGGGTGGCGCTGTCAACCAGGGCCAACACCTGTCCGGTCTTGACACGGTCGCCCTCATCTACTTTGACTGCTTCGATATAGCCACCGAGTGGAGCGGCTAAGCTGGCATCGCGGTAACCCTCGACTTCACCGGGAACGGTGACTTCCAAAGAGCGACTTGAAGGTTGGACGACCGCGACCTCAACCCGGGTACCGGTGAGCTTCGCAGCCGTTGCCGCGGCTTTGGGGGCCTCCGGCTGAGGTTTCTTGGATTCTTCCGCGTTGCATGCGACTGCTGTCACGCTCAGCACGACCGCCGTGAGCCCGGGCCACGCACTTCTCATGGGGGCATACCTAACCCACTGGCTCGGTTCTGCCAGCTCCAGAAACGCCAAAATTCGCCCGTTACGCACAAAAAGTTGCGGAGGTTTCAGTCGCTGGCCCGTAGCGGCTCGAATTTCACCATGCTGGTGCGACCCGAGAGCCGGGTGAAGGACTTTAGACGCCCTCGAACGGGCGCACAGATGGGCTATGCAAGTCCCATGGAGCGGCGAACATTTCTGAAACAATCAGCGGCAGTAGCGCCAGCTCTGGCAGGCTGCGGCAAAGCGTCTCAGGGGATTCCGAAGCAGCCCGAGCAGGCGCTCTCCGCTCCGGCACCAGCTGTCAGATTCTCAGATCCGGAGTTCGAGCCCCTTGCTGCGGCGGCACTTCAGGCCGCGCGTGAGTCCGGAGCCACCTACGCGGACATTCGTATCGCCACCTATTACACCCAGAATATCTTCACTCGGGAGCAGCGGGTGGAGAGTATCGCCGACGGTTTCGAGCGGGGAATTGGGGTGCGCGTGCTCGCTGAAGGCGCTTGGGGGTTCGCGGCGACCAGAGATGTGACCCGCGATTCGGCCGTGCAGGCTGCGCGGCAAGCGGTCGCCGTCGCCAAAGCCAACTCATTCATTCAGCGCGATCCAATCGTGTTGGCGCCGATAGCGGCACACCGTGCCGTGTGGCAGACGCCGATCCAGGTCGATCCCTTCGAGTTGCCGCTGAGGCAAAAGGTGGAACAACTGTTGGAGCTCAACGCTAAAGCCCTGGCTCACACGGGAGTCGACTTCTGTCGCTCGTCGGCGTTGTTCGTCAAAGAGCACAAGTTTTTCGCCTCGACTGAGGGCTCCGCGATCGAACAGACACTGTATCGGCTGAACCCCAGTTTTACGCTGACCTCCGTTGACCGCAAGCGCAGCAGTTTCCAGACTCGCACTTCCTACACGAGTCCGCAGGGTCAAGGTTACGAGTATATCCAGCAGTACGATTGGGACGCCGACTTGGAACAAGCGGCGGTGGAGGTTGTCGCCAAGCACACGGCCAAGCCGGTGGAAAACGGCCCCCGCGATGTCGTGATTGCGCCCAGCAATCTGTGGCTGACGATCCACGAAACCATCGGGCACCCGACGGAGTTGGATCGGGCTCTGGGGTTGGAAGCCAACTACGCGGGCACCAGCTTCTTGACGCCTGACAAGTTGGGCCGATTTCAGCTGGGCAGTCCGATCGTCAACTTCGTGGCGGAGAAGATCCAACCAGGCGGACTCGCGACCTGCGGCTACGATGATGACGGTGCCAAAACCACGGCTTGGCCACTTGTTGAGCAAGGCGTGTTCGTCGACTACCAAACGACCCGCGATCAGGCGCACTGGATCCAGAGGCCGCAGGGGTACGCGACCTCCTACGCACAAAGTTGGAAAGATACGCAGTTTCAACGCATGCCGAACATCAACCTCACACCGAGTCGGGATGACACCAGCCTGAAGGATTTGGTTGGTGGGGTAGAGGACGGGATCCTACTGAAGGGCAGGGGCAGCTGGAGCATCGATCAGCAACGCTACAATTTCCAATTCACCGCGCAGACCGCCCTCGAGATCAAGCGAGGGCAAGTTGCAGGGCTGTTGCGTGATGTCGCCTACCAGGGAACCTCCGCGAATTTTTGGCGCTCGTGTGATGGAATCGGCGGCGCGGCGAGCTACGAACTCGGCGGTTCGTTCTATGACGGAAAGGGCGAACCTGGTCAATCCAACGCGGTGAGTCACGGCTGCCCTCCGGCACGCTTTCGCGGCGTCACTATCTTGAACACGGACCGCAAAGTATGAATGCCAAGACGCAAGAGCTATTTGCGCGCGTGTTCGCGCTGTCTAAAGCCGATGAAGTGCAGCTCAACTTCGTAGAAGAGCAGGTGACGCACCTACGCTACGGAGACAACCAGCCGACGACCTCTGGCAGCTATGCGTCGCCTACGTTGGGTATCACGTCGGCGTTCGGCAAACGCAGCGGATCCGCATCGACCAACCAGTTTGATGCAGATTCTCTGGAGCTCGCCGTGCGGCGCTCAGAAGAAATCGCTCGCCTGCTGCCGGAAGATCCAGAGTCCTTGCCGCTCCTGGAGCCACAACAATATCTGAAACCTGCAGAGCATCAGCTGGATTCAAACCGGGTACCGTCGCAACTCGCGCGCGGGGTGTCTCAGGCGATTGAGCTTGCCAAGCAGAGCGGCGTTGCCGCTGCGGGCTTTGCGCACGCGGTTCAACGCAACGAAGCGCTCGCCACCAGTCGAGGGTTGCGCGCCGCGTACCAGAGTAGTCGCGTTTCGCTCACTCAAACCTCTCGCACCCTGGACGGCAGTGGTTCAGGTTGGGCCGGGCGCGCCGCGGACGACCCGTCACAGCTGAACTTCGTATCGGCGGCGAAAACCTCAATCGACAAGGCGCTGCTTTCCCAGAAGCCGCGCGCCATCCCGGCGGGGAAATACACGACCATCCTCGAGCCAGATGGGGTGGCGAGCCTGATGCGGCTGCTGGTGGGCAGCATGGATGCGCGTTCGGCTGACGAAGGGCGGAGTTTTTTTGCTAGCCCCGGGGCGCGCCCAGGCGACGCGCTGTTTGGGCCAGAGATCACGCTGTACAGCGACCCGCTCGACGCGCGGGTACCGGCACGACCTTTTCACACCGATGGCCGCCCGCATTCCAAGCGTTTCTGGGTTCAGCGTGGGACAGTTGGACCGCTGCACGCCGGTCGATTCTGGGCTCAGAAGCAGAGCATTGAGGCGATCGCGCCGGACAGTAACTTGATCCTGTCAGGTGGTGACGTCTCTACCGAGCAGTTGATCGCCGCCACCGATAGAGGACTATTGGTGACGCGCCTCTGGTACATCCGTAGCGTAGATGAACGCACACTGCTGTTTACTGGGCTTACCCGCGACGGCGTATTCATGATTGAAGGCGGCAGGATCACGTACCCTGTCAAGAATCTGCGTTGGAATGACTCGCCGGTGCGCATGCTCAAGAACGTGGATGGGATGTCTGTCGCCCGCCGGGTGCTCGATCCTTGGGGTTGGAGCTACAATATGACTGACGTCTTCATGCCAGCGTTGCGCATTCGAGATTTCGAGTTTACGAGTACGACCGAAGCAGTCTGACCATGGCCAGCATTGCCTACTTCATCCATGGACGCGGCCGCGGGCATGCTACACGCTCCAAGCCGATCGTGGAGAAGTTGCGCGGTCTTGGACACGACGTGTTTGTGTTTGCTGGAGGAGACGCACTGAATGCCTTGCCAGACGTCGCTCTCACTGCGCTGCCCACCATTCGCCCCGGTGTTGCGGCGATGTGGAAGACAATGCGGAGCCTGCCGAGCTATCGCGACAGGCTTCGAGAGTGCGACGCGCAACTGGTGATCACGGATGGTGAGGGGCCATCGTTGTTCGCGGCGCATAGCTTGCGCTTGCCTTCGATAGCTATTGGGCATGGCTTGGTGTTTCGCCATGCGCAGTTGCCCGCGCTACCAATGCTCAGCCGCGTCTATGAGGTGTTGAACGCGGGCAGCTCCAGCGTCGGAGCTACGCGAAAAGTGGCCGTGCATTTCTTGGCGGCCCAAGCGCGGGACGACAAGACACGAATCGCTCGCGCGGATATGAGCGATCTGGCACCGTTTGTTGGTGCTTGCCACGAAACCGAATCGGAAGGTGTCGCGGAAGGATTGCGCTTGGTTAGCTATTTTCGCGACGATAATGGCGACGCCGTGCATCGAGCCCTGCTCAGCGCTGGCGCCCAGGTCGAACACTTCGGTGGACGCGGCGCTGCTGTAGCTGGCGTGGTGCAAAGGGCTTCGGAGCGTGGCTCGTTTCTACAAGCGCTGAGTCAGGCCAACGCCGTCGTTGCTTCGGCTGGGTCGAATCTGATGAGCGAGTCCATCGCGCTGCAAAAACCGCTGTTGGCGATCTACAAGCGACGGGACCACGAGCAGCGGATGAATGCCATGATGTTAGAAGCAGCCAACTTGGGAGTTGGCTGCGCGCTCGAGGACATGTCTGGCGACGTCGCGGCCGCTTTCCTCCAGCGCGTTCGGCGTGGGAAGTTTCAGCGCTATGCGTTGTGGAAGGCGCTACCAGCCGTCTCCGACAGCGTCGCCCAGTGCGTGGCTGAGCTGACTTGAGAGCGGTCAGGCGGGCGCGCCGCCGCGCTCGCCCGCCCTGGATCGTTCAATCCGGCGTCAGTCCGCCGGCTCGCAGCCGTCGGTTGAGCGCACTTCGCCGGGTGCGGGATCGAGCACGTGGAACTCCACGCGGCGGTTGGCCTGCCGTCCCGCGTTGGTCGTGTTCGAGTCGATCGGGCGGGTTTCTCCGCAGCCATAGGCCTCTAGGCGTGAAGACTCGATGCCGGCTTCCGTCAACCAATTCACGACGCTGCGAGCGCGGCGCTTGCTGAGGTCCAAGTTGGAAGCATCGGCGCCCCGACTGTCAGTGTGACCTTCGACGCGCAAGCGCTTGAGGTGCGGAGCGGACTTCAGCACGCTACGCACCTCTTCAAGCACGTCAAAGCTGGCTTCCAAGATGGTGTCGCGGTTGGTGGCGAATTCCACGCGCTCCAAGATCACGATCTGAGCCTTCTCCACTCGGATCTTCTTGGGGCAGCCCTTGTTGTCGACAGCTCCGGCTACCAGCGGGCAGTCGTCCTCAGCATCAGGGACCTCATCGTTGTCGTTGTCGGGATCGGGGCAGCCGTCCTCGTCTTCGAAGTCGTCCTTGTCTTCGGGTTGTTCGCTGCACTCATCCTCGATGTCTTCGATGCCATCCTGGTCGTTGTCTTTCTCCGGACAGCCGTCGGTGTCCTCGAAGCCGTCGGTGTCCTCCGCATCCAGTGGGCACTTGTCCGCATCGTCGGGCACACCGTCGTTGTCGTTGTCGGGATCGGGGCAGCCGTCCTCGTCTTCGAAGTCGTCCTTGTCTTCAGCCTTGTCGGGACACTTGTCGTCGGGATCCAGTAGGCCATCTTCGTCGCGATCGCTGGGTTTGGCGACCACAGGCTCAGGCTCTGGCTCAGGCTCGGCTTCGACCGGTGTCGTCCAACCCACCATGCCGATCACCCGCACGTCGGGCGAGCCGAGGCCGCGCGTCAGTCCAGGACCGGCGGCTAGCCCGAAGGTCAAGCCGTTGTCTACGTGCCACTTGCCTCCCGCCAACAGTTCCAAGGGAGTTTCTTCGCGTTCGAAGAATTCCCCGAAGGCACTGGCTCCGTGTAGCTCCGCCATCAGATCCAGCGCTTCGATAGGAGTCAGTGTAAAGCCCAAGGCGTAGGTCAGCTCGGATCCGCTGGAGGCGCTGCCCAGATCCGTCTTGCTCTTGATGATGCTCCCGATGTTGGCCGTGATCCGGACATTGTCCGGTCGAACTTCGAACAGGAGCTCCGGGTGACCAGTGACGGTTGAGTCCCCCGCGTAGGCTTGTTGGTCGTCAGCCAGGTTGGCCATTGGGATCGTCAAGCCCGCCTGAAATGCCAAACCAAAGATGTCTTCGTTTTCCCCCACCAGGCGCACGCGCCCGCCCAGCCATGGATCCCCTGGAGATGCGCCGTCGGCGCTGACGACTCCAGCGGCATCATCACCAGACATCACCAAATTGACAGGTACGCCGGCGAACAACACTACCCGGTCTGCCAAGCCAAACGCGAAAGTGCCATGGGCCACGAATTGGTTGGCAACCACTGAGGCGAACTCACTGTCAGATGAACCCTGCTCTCGCTCGAGCACCAGCGGATCTTTGGCGTAGTCGAGCAGTAGTTGCACGCTGACGCGACCATTGCCCAGGTCGTTGGGGCGACTCAGCTGGAATTGATCCGGCGCTGACTCGGCGGGGCGGTAGCGGTTGAGATTGAAGCCCGCTTCCTGGGCCTGGACATCCGACGCCGCGATACTGCTCGCCAGTCCGGCGGCCAGCAACGATAGGTTTTGGAGCCGGCGCCTACGGGTTAACCACAGCGCGGCGGCAAGCAGCGCGGCTAGCCACCAGGCTCCGTGAACCGGCCCAGGCGCAGCAGAGCAGCCAGCGCCCCCCGACAAACCGAACGGAGGTACGTCGTCAGAATTATCCGGTATGTCCGTTGGAGGCGTCGAGGCATCCTCGCCACTTGGTGGCGCCACGTCTCCAGCATCTGGCTCGGGGGCGGTGGTTCCAGCATCGTCGCCGGGCGTCGAAACGCCCGCGTCTTCCGCTGATGCATCTGCTTCAGGCGCGGAAGCGTCAGAGGGATCGCCAGCGTCGTTCACACCGGCATCCGAAATTCCGCCATCCATTCCTGGCAGTGGATCCAAATAGTCGGGCGTCCCGTCCGCGTCAGAGTCCACGGGATTCATCGGATCCGGGCCGAGTTCATCGACGCTCAGCAGACCGTCGCCGTCATCATCGGGATCGCGGAAGTCCGGCGTGGTGTCCCCGTCTCTGTCGGGAAGCGGCGCCATGACTCCTCCCGGTGGGTCGTACGCGTCATCGAGCCCATCCCCATCACTGTCCACACCTGAAGCCACGACGTCCGCTTCGCCATCCGCGTCCGAGTCGAAACCTTCGATGGCGTCGGGCACACCGTCAGCATCAGTGTCGGTGTCCAGGTAGTCGCGGCGGGTGTCCAAGTCTGTATCGGGGGGAGACAGGGCGGTGCCTCCCTCGCTGGGATCGACGCTGGCGACCAAGCCGTTGGCGTTGCCGTCGACGCCATCTTGTCGGGCGTCACCATCGAGATCACTGCCGTTGGCTTCGACCACATCGGTGATACCATCCCCATCCGAATCCAGATCCAGATGGTTGGGCACGCCGTCGCCGTCCGCATCCACGTTCGGCGGTAGAAGATCGCACAGCGAGTCATTGTCGGCGTCTGCGCAGACAACCACGTCAGCGTCGAGATAGTCGGCGACGCCGTCGTTGTCGGTGTCGATACTCAAGTCCCTGCCAGCCAACTCGGCAGTGTCCAATAGCCCGTCGTTGTCATCGTCGGGGTCCGCATCGTCGCGCACGCCGTCACCGTCACTGTCTGGGACCTGGCAGGCGTTGTTTTCGCAGCGCTGAGTGGCAGGGCAAGCAGCGTCAATCAAACATTCGACACAAACGCTGTTGGTGGTGTCGCAAACCGGGATGGCGGGAAACGTGGCGCAATCCGTATCCGTCGTGCAGCTGGGCACGCACGTATTGTTCCCTTGGCACGACTGCCCCGCTGGGCAATCCGCAGTGGTCTCACACTGCACGCAGATCGGGTTGGCTGCGCCAGTCGCGCAGATGGGTGCACCCGCGTTACATCCCAGATCTTGTAGACCCGCCGCGGCAGTGTCCTGGCAGGCGCGGCACCCGCGGAAGCCGCCGTTCACTTCGCAGATCGGTTCTGCCACGGTGCAGCCGCGGTCTTGTCCCGCGTCGGGCTGATCGTCGATGCAACTGACACAGGTGTTTTGTGGGTTGCAGGCGCCCATCGCGCAATCCGTGTCGACTAGACATTGCACGCACGCCGGTGGCATCTGACTCTCGTCACAAACCGGGGTGGCTCCAGTGCACGCGGGCATGCAGGCCGGGACGCCGACGCAAGTTTGCGTGCCGTCACAGGTGCCCATCATGCCGTCCAAGCAAGGATCGCCCACGGGCACCGCGGCGTTCGTGCACATGCCGGTGCCCATGTCGCAGCTGTCAGCGGTGCAGGGATTGGTGTCGTTGCAGTCGGCGTCCGCCATGCAAGTCGTGACGCAAGTTTGCGTGCCGTCACAGGTGCCCGTCATGCCGTCCAAGCAAGGGTCACCCACGGGCACGGCTGCGTTCGTGCACATGCCGGTGCCCATGTCGCAGCTGTCAGCAGTGCAGGGATTGGTGTCGTCGCAGTCGGCGTCTGCCATGCATCCAGTCACGCAGACTTGCATCGCGTCACAGGTGCCCGTCATACCATCCAGGCAAGGATCGCCGTCTGGAACCGCGGCATTCATGCACGTACTGGTGCCCAAGTCGCACGTGTCGGCCGTGCAGGCGTTGGTGTCGTCGCAGTCGGCATCTTGAGTGCAACCGACGCAGGCTCCAACGTTGGTGCTCGCGCTCTCGTCGCATTGCGGCGCCCCCATGGCGCAGCCCTCGTCCAGGCCGCCACCCGCGTCCGTGTCGGCGCATACGGCGCACAGGTTCATGCCGCCGGCGGTGGCGGGCCGGCAGATGGGGTTGGCCACGCTGCAGCCTTCGTCGACGCCGCCCATGGTGTCATCGCGACAGACTTCGCACACGCCCCCATCGCAAACCGTCGATGTACATTCCGCATCGGCCGCGCACATCTCACCCAAGTTGAGCAAACAGGAGTTGGAGCAAGCGTTGGTGTCGTCAGAGTCCCCATCATCGCAGCCTTCACCGGCAGTCAGATAGCCGTCTACACACGTTTCCAGCCAGTCACCGACGCCATTTTGATCCGAGTCCTGGGCGGCAGTGAGGTTGTTCGGATCGACCTGAGTGCTGCCTCCAGCGCAGCCCATGGCGGCCGGGCAATCCGCATCATACTGGTCATCGATCCCATCGCCGTCGTGGTCATTGCCTAGCGGCAGGATGTCTTGGGTCGCATCCCCGTCCGTATCGAATGCTTCGATCGCATCTGACAGGCCATCTTGGTCTGAATCGAGATCTTGATAGTCCGGATTGTCCTGCCCATCGGTGTTGGGCTGCACCACGGGATAGGTATCGTGTAGGCCGTCAGCGTTGTTGTCCGTGAAGCCGGCGACCGTGCCATCGGCTTCGACGTCCAGTCCATTTTCCAACGCGTCGACCAGCCCGTCACCGTCGCTGTCGAGATCGAGAAAATCTGCGGGTCCGGTTCCGTCGGTATTGGGCGGAGTGAGTGGCGTGCCGGCCAGCACGTCGTCGACGCCGTCGTTGTTATTGTCGGTAAAGCCCGCCAAGCCGCCGTTGCCGTCGTCGCTGGCTCCGGCTTCGACTACATCCGGGATGGCGTCATTGTCGCTATCCCGATCTTGATGGTTCGGGATACCGTCACCGTCCGCGTCGGCGCCAGTTTCTGTGGCTGTTGGGATGCCATCGTTGTCATCATCGGCGTCGAGGTAGTCCGGGACTCCGTCGCCGTCCGTGTCAGGGGCGCCTTCGTCGATATCCAGCAGTGTGTCGCCGTCGCTGTCGATCGGAAATGCTGAGTCTACGCTTGTGGTCGTGCCGAGTCCGCCGGCTGCGGCGCTGTAGTTCGGACCGTTGGGATCCGTCGCGTCCGTTTGGGTGCCGGCCGCGCCCCCGGAAACATTGGGGGTGCACGCGATGTTCGTGCTTTGGAGGACGACGTAACCACCGCCACCGCCGCCACCTGGGCCATGATCTTCAAAGTCGGCGGAGCCGCCGACTCCGCCTGTTGCGCTGGCGGAGGTGCAGCTGATGTCGCCAGCAGAGAGCAGTACCACAGCGCCGCCTGCCCCGGCGGCGCCCGCAGCGTCATTGCCGCCACCGGTCGAGTCGAAGCCGTCGCCCCCGTTCGCGCTGAAGCTTCCGGCGCCGCTGATACCGCCTGCGCGGATGAAGATCACACCGCCGCCAGCGGCGCCATCACCGCCTTGGTTGTTGTTTTGGTGCCCAGCGCCACCTCCGCCACCGAGGGTCAAGCGTGCCAGCGGCGAGTAGTCCAGGGCTACGCCGCCAAGCCCACCAACGTCGCGCCCGGTGGTGTTGTCCATCGGATCTGGATCTCCGCGCCAGGTGCGGCCGCCTTGACCACCAGGGCCGGCGTGACCACCACCGCCGCCTCCAGAGTTGTGGCAAACCCCACCGCCACCCGAGTTGACCACGTTCGCCCGTGCGCGGTGGTTGGTGCCAAAACGGGTGCTGACAATGCCTTCACCTTTTTGTGCGGTTTGACTCAATTCGGTCGGACTCGGGGTTGCGGAAACGTTCAGCTGGGTGCAGCCGTTCGTGCCAGAGTTTCCGTTGTCGGTGCCGCCGCGAAAGCCCATGCCGGAGGCGCTCACCTGACCAGCGTTCACCAAAGTGCCGCTGACCATGAACACCGCAATCCCGCCGGTGTCGCCGTCCCAAGGGGCGGCGCTGATGCTGCCTGTGGCGGCGACGTCGACCGAACTGAACTCCGGGACCCTCACCACCTGAGTGGCGGCTTCGGCAAATGAGTTCGTCAGCGGGTCGGCAACACTCAACGTGTCGGTCATGCCGTCGACGCTGGTTACCCGCGCGAACTCGTAGCGGCCCACGTTGGTGGTCGTGATGTCGACCGTGTTTTGCTCGTTGCCGGCACCCGGATCCGGCAGACCAGCGGCTTGCCAAATCAGAATCAAATCTCCCGCTTGAAACGCGCTCGAATCATCCACGCCGATTGCCGTGTCGGCGGCTGTCACGTCAGAGGCGACGCCCGTGTAGTCGTTGACCACCAGATTCTGTCCAGCTCCAACGACAAGTGGACCGCTGTGGCCGTCGCCCGTACCGAAGTAGTCAGGTCCAGCAACTGCGGTTTGCGTAGGAAACCACAACGCCAGGCTGAACAGTATCAGCCACAGCTGGCGCAAGTTCGAGCGGGAAGAAAAAGCGTCAAGCATCGTCGTCTACCTCGTCGTCTACCTAGGCTTACAGCGCGATAATCCACGCGTGGCTCAGCTGCAGGAACGAAACCATTTCGGTCACGTAGCCACGAACTCGCCCTTACACAGGGACGGTAGCCGGAAGCGACGGAGAGGGGAAGTGAGAATCTGGGCAAGGCGGAGCGCCTACCTACGCCTACGTTGGCTAGGTAGATGCTACTTCTTTTGTCTGGCGAGCCGTGAAGCGTTATTGCTTGGGGGGCAATGCCATGGCTTTCACGTGCGCTTTCCTCACTTCCTTGGAGAGCGCTGTGAGCGTGTTACGTGGCCAGCTCTTTTGGATCAGGTTTACGATCCACGCCGGCAGCGAGCCCATCGGATCGGTGTGGATCTCAACCACGACTTTGGTCTTACCGTCAGGTTGGGGCGTTAGTGTGTAGGAACTTGAGTACAGTTGGCCGCGAACGCCCACTGTTGCGGGGGCTTTGGAATGCTTGACGGACTGGAGCTTCAGCACCACTTGACCATGCTTGTTCTGGATAGCTTTCGCCCGGTAAACATAGTCACGGTCGCTGACGAGCGGTGGCGCACCGAAATGCTGGTACAGGATGAACTCGTAGGCGTTCTTGTGTTCTAGTACGACGCTCTTCTTGAGCCGGTCGACCCAGTTTCGGCGGTATTGGTTGTCCGCCAACACCCAGAGCAACTTATCAACCGGCGCATCGATAACCTTGATACCCATGAAGGCGAGGAACGAAGAACCGTTGATTTGCTTGCGATAGACCTTCAGTCCATCCTCGTCGTCGATCTTTTCCCAGTTGCTGGCCTGCGCCCACGAGGTCGTGAACAGGCTGGCCAGGATCAGAAGGCTGCGCCGCTTCATGGCCTAAGTCATATCACATCTCGAAACTGGCACGCTTCAGTGCGGCGTGATCCGTCGCTCCTACATCGCTCCTACATCGCTCGTACAGCGCCTTCCGACGCTTCACGAAACATCAAAAAATACCTACGAAAGCACAAGGATTTCATTGAAGTAACGGATAGACTCCCAATTCGGAACCGAAGCTCATGAGCTCTGACCAGCCAAACCCGACTCCCAAGCTAGGCCTGGTCGGTGCGACCGGCATCGGCATTGGTGCGATCGTCGGTGGTGGCGTGATGGTCCTAGCTGGTACGGCGTTTCGGGCAGCAGGGCCCAGCGCGATGCTTGCGTTCCTGCTGAACGGTTTCGTTGCGCTGCTAACGGCGTTCAGTTTCGCGGAGCTCGCCGCGGCCTTCCCTGAAAACGGTGGCGCCTACGTCTACGCCAGGAAAGTGTTGGGACTGCGCGCCGCATTTGGCGTGGGCTGGGTGCTTTGGTTCGCGTACATCGTTGCCGGAGTGTTGTACTCGTTGGGCTTCGCCGAGTACTTCTTGGCGAGCGTCGCTGCGCTGTGGCCAGGCGACGCGCCGGCGTGGTTGCTTTCGCGCACAGCCACCGTCGCCGTGGCGTTGACTGCTGTCGGTTATTACACCGTGAGTCTGATTCGGCGCGCATCCGGCGGCGGGGAGTGGGCGACCTGGGGCAAGGTTGTCGTGTTCCTGCTCTTGATACTCGCTGGCTTCGTGAGTCTGGCGATGCGTGAAGATCCGGCAGTGCAGTCAGGCATGACGCCGTTCTTTGCGGAAGGCAGTCTGGGGTTGGTGCAAGCTATGGGCTTCACCTTCATCGCCCTCCAGGGTTTCGAGATCATCGGCGCCGTGGGAGGAGAGGTAAAGAACCCAGGCAAGACTGTGCCGCGCGCGATGTTCCTGTCTCTGGGAGGCGCGTTGGTCATCTACTTGCCCTTGCTGTTCGTGGTTTCGACCGCGGGCGTCAAACCGGGTGACTCAATCTCGGCGATGAGTACAGCCGATCCGGAAACGGTGTTCGCCACTGCGGTCGGCAACTACTTGGGGCCGGCGGGGTTCTGGCTAGTGATGTTGGCAGCGGTGTTGTCCACGCTCTCTGCGCTTCAGGCAAATCTGCTGGCGGCGTCGCGGGTGGCTTTCACCATGGCCAATGATCGCACTTTGCCGAGACTGCTCAGTGGAGCCCATCCCACGCGGGGTACCCCGATGGTTGCGCTGTACGCCACCACCCTGGCGCTGGTCGCCATTCTGTTCATGGTGCCTGATTTGTCGTCGGCAGGCGCGGCCGCCAGCTTGATCTTCTTGCTGTGCTTCGCTCTCGGACACACGACGGCTTTGCTCTCGCGGCTACGTGCTACCGAAACTCCGGAATTTCAGGCACCATGGTTTCCGATCACGCCCATCGCTGGCACCGTGCTTTGTCTGGCGCTGGCGGGATTTCAAGGACTTGCCGTGCCCGCCGCCGGGGGGATCACCGTTGTCTGGGCAGGCTTGGGAGTGCTGTTGTACTTCGGCATCTTTTCCGAGCGGGCGCAGCTGGTTGACGAATCATTGCTCGCCCAAAATCCGGAGTTGCTCCGTCTGCGGGGGGAGACGCCCGTGGTGTTAGTTCCGATCGCCAACCCTGAGAACGCCGGGGTGTTGGTGTCGATCGCCAATACCTTGGCGCCACCACGCATCGGCCGAGTGATGCTGATGAACGTCGTGGATCCCGCTTCGACTGCTCACGGCGACCCCATCACTGCAGGAGAGCACGCCCTTGGTAGCGGACTTCGAGAGTCGCTGAAACGTGGACACCGTCCACTTGCCCTACTCAGTGTGTCGGAGTCCCCATGGGGTGAGATCGAGCGGACCGCGAAACAATATCGTTGCCACGGCGTGTTATTGGGTCGAGCCCAGCTCAGCGCCGACGCAATAGAGATTCTTGAGCGTTTCATCAACGGCGTTGATAGCTACGTCTCGGTGTTATTTTCACCTACCAATTGGAACCTCGAGGAATGCGATCGCGTGGTGGTGCCTGTCGGCGGCCGGGGCTCGCATCAGGCACTGCGTGCTCGCGTTTTGGGCGGATTGTCCCGGGACCGGGCGCGGAAGGTGCTCTGGCTGAGAATTCTGCCGGCGGATGCGCCGAGCCCGAAGAAGGTCTCATCCGAGCGCCAGCTGCAAGAGCTGGCCGACGACTCCGCCCCATTCAATTCCACGATCAAGGTTCTGAATGCTGAGGACTCGGAGGCCGCAGTCCTTGGTGAACTGCAGCCGACTGATCTGTTGCTGCTAGGGCTTGCCGAGCGCCACGGCAAGAAGACGTTCGGACAAATGATCCCCCGGGTGATTGAGCGGGCGCCGTGCGCCGTGTTGGTGATCGCGCGAGGCGAAGACGCGGCACTTCAACTTCCACGGCTTCCTAAGTGGAATCGAGTGCGTGACACTTTGATGTGAACGCCGTTGCACAGTGAGCAATGGTTGACCGCGCAGGGGGTTTCACATGCTACCGAAGTGGCCTGGGTGATCCAAATTAAGTGTAGGTAATCATTCGGAAATAATCCGCATCGAGAAACGTGCGCAGCTGGCACGAACTCTGCTTTGGGGGGAGGGCGCGGCGCCGATTGGCGCTGACTCAACCCTCTGAATGGAGCCAACAATGATTCTTTTCCCAGCCGTGACCATTGCTCTCATCGTTCTACTCACCAGCATCATCTGTCGTGGTCTTGCGGCAGCCAGTCGTGCCCTGTTTGACAAGCCACACGCTGAAGTCGCCGCAGCAGTTTCTCTTGCGCGCACCCTGCCCATGACTTCGTCGCGTTGACCAATGCATCATTGTCTCGAGCGCTATCCGGGAGCGTCCACGCCCGGCTCATCCTGCCTAGCGGTGTCCAGGTCAGGGCTGTCCACACCGCGTGAATTCTCGCTGGGCGCAAGCGCTCTAAAGCTGAAAGGGAGCAATGCCGCCAATGCAAAGCCGGAGGAGAAAGCGGTGGCGTTAAGCAGGTCTCCTCTTGTGGCGAACGCCGTCAAACCGAGAAGAAATGGGTATAAGCCGTCCAAGATACGAAACTCGCCAGGCGGACTCTCCGACGTGCCCTGGAAGTAGCGTTCGTCCAGCACATATAGAAGCAGGGCAAAGGTGACAGCGAAGATTGGAATGCCCCAGAACCCGAAGTTGAAGAGAGCTTCGGCGGGTAATGGGGACGCGATGTTGGTGAACTCTAGACCCAGGCGTTCGGCCATCTTGGCGCCGCTGCCCCCTGGTTTGTCTGGCCAGAAGGAGCGCGGGACCCAGAACAGCAGCGCTCCCATCAATTGGCGACCGTAGGTGATGTCGCTAAAGTCGAGTAGCTTTTGGATTAGAACGAGGTTTACGTACGCGTCGAAGTCTTGCGACACCATGCTCGTGCTGGCTGCCGTGAGCTCTGGCGTGAGCATTCGAGTTTCGAGCTCCGTGTTCGCTCGGCCTAGGTTGAGCGCTGGCAGCAGTAGCAGACCCAACGCTAGGAACGCCGCGGTCACGACGCCTGAGCGCTGGCGCGACAAGAATAGGATCGCAGCCAGGCCGAGCAGGATTGTTCCCGTCCAAACTCGTGCGGCGGCCAGTGGGCTATTAACGAGCAGATTACCAATTCCGAGCAGAGCGATAGCGGACAACAAAGTCCAGCTGCGCAGTTCCGGTTGTCGAAGCCAGCGCAACAACAAGAAGCCCAGCCCGACGAAGGGCAGCGGACGAATCAACATGAGGCTTCGTGCCTCCAGGCCAGTCGTGCCAACCGCTTGATTGAAGGCAGCTCGAGTCTGTGCGCCGGCTGCGCCACGGTATGCCAGAAAAGCGAGCGACGCGAAAGCGAGGGCCAACATTAGATAGTACCCAGCGTTCGACGGGCGCCGCTCCAGAAGAGGGATGCGCGTGCGAATTGGTCCCACGAAGCGTCGCATGTAGGCGACTCCCGACAAGTAGCAGACCACCCAAACGAACACGCTGAAATTCGCGCGCAGCAGTTCATCGTCCGGCACGTAGACGCCGCTCGGGAACGTTCCCTGGATCAGCTGGTGGGCTGGAGCGAACACCAGCAGCACCCCAAGTGCCACGACGTGCATCATGTGCAGCGAGTATGGGCGTCGGCGCAGCTCTGAGATGGCAGCGGTGGCCACCAGGATCGCGCTGGGCAGGAAGCTCCAAATGACGGAGTGGATCGTTCTCCCTCCGGCCGCCTCTAGCGAAATCTCAATCGCGTACCAAGCGACGGCTAGGCCCAGGACCGCGACCACCGCGACCTGAGTGTCGCGCACCAGGTTGCTAGTCCGAGAGGGCTCCTGAGCCACGGTGCATAGGGTAGTCCTGGGGCGTGGCGAAGTCTAGTGGCCGGCATACTCTCACTGAAAAGCTCCGGCGTTGGCCGGCCCGGAGCGCACCAGCACTGGGCAACAATTGAATGCATCGTGCGGCTCGTTTAGGCTCCCCTGCTCAATGAAACACAGAGTTTGGATTGGCTGTGCAGCGCTGGGGCTGTTATTGGGCATCGGCTGCACGGATAGCAATCGAGGTCCGACAGCGGCGCCGTCGTCCTCTCAGATTGGGTACGCGAGCGGTTATCCTGCCGAGCTCGAACGCATTCATGCGGAATCAGGAACACAGCTGGATGTGGCCAGGAACGTTTCGGACGGACTCAAGGAATTTCCGTCTGAGCTACAGGATCCGGATTGGGCGCTAGTCGAGCAGGTCTACACAAGAGCTGATGCGGAGGGCAAAGGGCAGGCGTTTGCCGCGCGCTTCGAAGAGGCTTCCGTTATCAATCGCTTTTTCGCTGAAGAAAAACAGGCGCTGGTTACCAGAGTTGCTGGTGCAGTGAAGCACAAAGCGAAAGAAAAATCATGCGAGGTCGATGCCTTCGGACCGGTCAGCTACGGTCTTGAAAAGGGCATCGAAAAGCAGATTGAGGAGCGGATGCGCTCGGAGAGCGACGCTCACTTGTTGATCGATGATAACGACAAGGACTTGGGGAAGCAGAACGTCGAAGCGCTGCACGCTCAGGCTGACAAGATCAGCATGGCCAGCTACGTCGTTTACCTGCGTTCGGCATTCATTCAGAATGAACTACGGGCCCTGACAGAGCAGGCGGACGCGGTGCGAGACACGCTGACGGAGCACATCGAACAGCTGAAGCACGAGAAAGAGCCGGACAAGGAGCGTATTGCGGCTGTTGACGAGGCGATCGTCAAGCTGGACAAGGTCCAGCCCCGCGCGGAGCAAACGCTGCAAGAAGCCCAGCAACAAGCGGAAGCAGCTCAGAAGTCATATGAGCAAGCCTTCCAGGGGTTACTCGACAAGGTGCGTTCGGAAGCAGAGCAGGCAAAAGGGGGCTCAGACAGTTGAACGCTGTGGGCCCAGGTCCGAAAGCGCGAGCGCGAGGCCACGCGTCGAGGGGCCATGGTTCGTGCACTCGGCGACGAACAATCCTCCCGAAGAGAACCCGCGGAGGATCAGATTGCAAATCTGGATAGTGGCGGGCAAGATCAGGCGTACTTCATCCACGCCAAAGTGAACGACCAGGGGTTGATCACAGTCACCAATTCTCGGAACGACTATCAGCAGACTTACCAATCCCGTTGAACCTGGGCTCGCGATGGGTCGATTCTTTGTGCTGGCGGTTGCTGTTTGCGCGAGTCTCAGCTGGGCATCGAGCGCTTGGGGGCAGAATGAGCCATCATCTTCAGATGTGGCATCGTCGGGCGGCAGTGCGTTTTCGCAGCCGCAGCAGCTAGCCCCGGTACGCATCGTTCTTCACACACAGCTGAGTGCAGAGCAGAGGGCTGCACTCAGGGAATCGTTGTCCTGGCAGCTGCGGGCGATGGATCTTTCCCCGAGCTTCGGTAGGCCTTCAAGCAAGCGTCCCGTTCACGAGCCGGATGCACTGGCCACGTTTTGGATCCAAGTTGTCGACCAAGATTGGCATCTGTACGTCTTTGACGGCAAGAATCGCTACGTGCGCAGGCTGGAAGGAGCCAACCGGGACGCAGCCGCTGTGGAGGCTGCGGTAGTGATCGCTCAGCGCAGCTTGACCGCCATTGCCGATGGGCGAGCTCCAGAGATGGAACGCCTGACGGAAGAATCCCCCGAGGTGGTGCCACTCGATACTTCCCCGACGAAGCCCGCTGGACCCACTGACTCGGAGACGCAGCCTACGGCAGCGCCCTGGCTAGCCGCATTTGCAGGCTACCAAGTGTCGAGCTTTGCTGAGCAGGGCGGGGTCAACGGCGCTCCGAACTTCGGATTGCTGGCGCAGATTTACGCGGGGCTTGGTGCTCGCGTTGGGATGTTGCTCTATTCCGCCACTCGGGTGGAAGCCGAAGCGGGCGTCATGACGCTCGAGAGACAGGGATTCAAGGCGGAGGTAGGCTATTGGTGGGAGGGCCGTCAGGTCTTGGCTGCGGGGTTTGCTGGAATGACCCTCGAGGCTTGGCAGCGCTCTGCCGAGACCTCCCGCTCCAACGTGGCGGTCACGGCCGATACGGAACACTTGATCTGGGCCCCAGGGGCGGGGGCCTTGATCGCGTGGGTGCCACATCGAAATATTGCGCCATATGTGTCTGGTGGGGTTGTAGTTCCGCTGGATCAGCCAACTTTCTCATCCAGCGCCGGAGAAGGCGCTACCCTGCTGACCCCAGACAAAGTTCGTTTTTTTGGAGGAATCGGCCTGTCGCTACGACTGCCCTGAGCTACGCCTGATTTCCCCGACCACATCCCCGAAAAACCAGCATTCTGCGAACAGGTTGTATTCTTTGAGCGCATTGGACGAGCAGGAAGCGAGGGCGGAACGCGAAGTCGCCTTGATGCGGCGCGTTGCACGTCGAGATCCTCGCGCTCAACGTGAGCTGGTGGAGAGACTGGCGCCGCGCATCCGCCGCTTGAGCCAGCTGCTGTTGCGCAGTTCGAATGATGCTGATGACGCAGCTCAACAAGCGATGATTGAGATCCTCCAGTCCGCGTCGAGCTATCGCACCGCGGGCAACCTGGAAGGGTGGGCGTCGCGAGTGGCCGTGCGGGCGATTGGTCGTCATGCCCGGCGTGAGGCACGCTGGAGGAGCGCGTTGGATTGGTTTGCTTTGGGGGAACTCGTGACTGATACAGACGCTCGGCGCCACCGTGAGGACGTGCCGCGCATAGAAAGCTATTTGCGCCGACTATCAGCGCCACAACGCGAAGCCTTCGTGCTCAAGCACGCGTTGGGCTGCACCGTGGAGGAAATTTCGGACATGGTGGGGGCTCCATCCGGGACCGTGAAGGATCGTCTGGTCAACGCTCGGCGGCGCCTCAACAAGCTCATGGATCGAGACGCGGCCAGGATGTCTGCGGGCTCAGTTCGGAGGGACGCGTGACACTGACCTCACGAGAGCTGTCGCGACTGCGTGCGGAATGGGCAGAGCTCAAGGCTCGGTCCGACGCCGAGGAGCTGCGCAGTCCAGGCGATCGGGCTCGTCTTGCTGAGCTGGAGCAGCTGCCGGGGCTCCGAGACTATGTCGAGTCTCAGAATGCCGCTGTTGCGGGCATGCTCGGCGGACCCTCGCCTGATGAGCTCGCGGGAAGCGAGCTTTTCGTCGAGCGTGTCATGGTGAAATGTAAACAGCTGCTTCCGCCCCGATTGCGCGTCGTCGAAGACGGTGCCGACGCGGCTGAGAGCGAGTGGACCATGCCGCGTGCCGGCGGTCGCTTCTTCCGACCCGCGCTCATGGCCGCAGTCGTAGCGGGCGGAGCGCTCGCCGCTACATGGGCGCTTTGGCCTCAGGACGTGCCGGTCGAGGCTGAGCTGCCGCAGCTGGCGAAATTGACCTACTCCAGCGGGGTCGCCAGTGTCGCGCCGCATCTGGAGCAGGGCGGCGTCATGGTGACGGACGCCGGCCAGGCTTGCGTTGAGCCGGCTCCCGGCGTGGACGTGTGTTTGGGTGCCCACGGGCACGTGCGTTTTGAACAGCTCACAGCCAATCGCCACATCCTGCGATTGCTGCGAGGGGACATTGCGGTCGCCCTCGATGACCGTCCGCGCGACTTGGAGCTGAGTGTTGTCGCTGGGGATACCTGGGCGACGGCCACGGGTACCGTGTTTGCGGTTTCGGCTTCCGGGGAGGAGGCTCGGGTCGCTGTGCTGCGCGGAACGGTTGAGGTCAAGCAGGGTGAGGCCGGCGCTGAACCGGTCACGGGGGACTACACGATGCGTTCCTCAGCAGGAACGAAGCTCGAACTGTTGGAGTCTACTCCTGCAGAGCAGGTTGCTGCTTGGCGTTTGTTGCAACCGACTAATCTCTGGCGCCGTACGGCTCTGCCGAACTCGACTCGGTTGTCACAGTTGCTCGTGCATGCGCCTGAGGCGGTTGAGGTGCGGATCGATGGTGTCGACTTGGGGACTACCCCAGTTAGCGTTTCGGTGGCGCCTGGCATGCATCGAATTGCAGTGGTCGGTCCGCAGAGCGAACCCCTCGAAGTACGCGAAGTGGAGTTGGCTTCGGGCGCGACAGCCAGTGTCAGGTTTGACTCCGTCACTCCGGTCGAGGAGCCAGCGGGTGCTCCCGCATCAAGTGCCACATCTTCAAGCGCGACGGCCACCGCCAAGGCGAAGGTGGCTGCCAAAGAGCCGTCTACGGTCACCGCGAAGGAGCTACTGGCGAACGCGCGGCACGATGCGTCGGCTGGAGCTTGGGCTGCTGCAGCTGCCAAGTATCGCCAACTCAGGCGTTCGTTTCCCAAGAGCGCGGAGGCACACACGGTGCTTGTGGCGCTCGGAGACATCGAGCGGCTGCGGCTAGGGAACAACGCAGCAGCGCTGCGCGCCTACAGTGCTTATCTGAGGAGCGGCGGTGCGCTGGCGCAAGAGGCACGTTCGGGTAAGGCGCGGGCGCTACGAGCTCTAGGCAGAACCGCCGAGGAGCGGGCAGCACTCAGCGATTACCTCAGGGCCCACCCGAAAGGTGTGGAAGCCAGGGCATTCCGCAAGCGTTTGCAAAGCTTGGAGTAATCATTCGATATGGGGCGCCAACCGTGAAGCGAGGCGCGCTCTTGATGAGCTGCGCGATGCTGGCTGGTTGTTGCCTGGCTAGCTGCACAGCGCACGATGAGCCGGTGTTTCTGGACATCGGAGCCCGTTTTGAGCTGGCTGAGTCGAGCGCGTCAGAGGACCAGGCGCTGCAGCGCATTTGGGTGGAGTTGACCGCGCCTGCGTCGGAGGAAGTGGAGGTCTATTATCGCATCGCCAGCGAGAACGGTGAGCTGGCGCTCGCTGCGGGAGAGGACGAACCCGTGCTTGGGTGCCGTGGCGCCGACGCGTTGCTGCAAGACGTGATTCGAACGCCTGGCGAGGTGGAGGCGCGGGTGATGAATCCGCGACCGCGCCCCGCGTTTGAGGGGAGTCTGCACTTCGACCCGGGGCAGACCCGAGCCGCGATCGAGATGTGGGTACTCGATGATGACAAGGCCGAATTGGATGAGGCGTTGACGGTCTCGCTGTTTGCGAGCTCTGTTGGAGAGCTGCTCGCGCCGAGTGAACATCGGCAGCTGATACTCGACAACGATCGCAGCGAGTTGCTCAACGTTGTGGAGTTCGGTGCTGACCCAACTGGCGTCACGGACACCACGCAAGAGATCCAGGCGGCAATCGATACCGCCGCCGGCACTCAGCGTGCGATAGTGCACTTTCCTCCTGGGCAGTATCTCGTGAGCGCGCTGCGCTTGTCTCCAGGGATTGCATTGGTTGGCTACGAGGCGACGCTGGTGCGACCGGCAGCGGCTGGGCAACAGACCAGAACGATTACCATGGCGTACTCTGGGCCGGTGGACTCGTTAGCCAGTCGCATCAGCGGATTGACGATTGACGGTCAGCGGACATCGCAAGGTGAGTTCATGAACCAGGAGTTCAGCGACGCCAACCTGATTGAGGTTTCCGCGGACCCGATCTTGCCAGGGCGCGCGTTGATCACGATCGAAGATGTGGGGTTGCGGAATGGGCCTGGCAACGGTATCGCCATCAACACGGGCGTGCATGCCAAGTTGTGCGACATTGACGCTGTGGACGTGTACACGGACGCCGTTCACATGATTGGTGGTGGCTCCAAAGTCGACGTCGTTGGCCTGACGGCTCGCGGCATGGTTGGCACGACTGGAATCGCCATCTTCGGAAGTGAACCGTTCTTGGGTTCGCGCCGTATCGAACTAACGATGCGAGATTCGATCCTTGGTACCGGAGATATTGAGCTCGGAGCGTCAGAACGCTCGGAGATCGAACTGACCAACGTCGTGATGGAGGACTCACACTTCCGGCTGCGAGCGGAAGAGTCGAACGTTCGAGTATCAGATTCTGTGATTCGGTTCGGTATCGTTGATGCGTTGCACAATCACTTTCTGTCACCCAGCAACGTGCGTTTCAGTAACAGCGACTTGTATCTGAGTGAGTCCTACGGCGGCAAAGAGACGGAAGAAGCGACGCGCGACCTAGCGATGATTGAGGTGGACTTCAATCCATTGCGCAAAGACGAATTGCGCGAGGCGCGGCAGGAACTCAGTTTTGTCAACTGCCGCTTCCACGTCGAAGATGACATCGAGGACGATGACACCCTATACGTGGCGCGCGTGCATCCCAATGGGGGATTGCTTCCCGTGGGACCCGAGCGCACCCTGTTGCCCCCCCCCGATCCGGCTGATGTCAGCCTAGGAGGTACGTTGACGATTATCGGCGGCAGTTTCGATCGGCGCTTCGACGACGTTTTTGCTCCGGACTGCACCAACTGCACCTTTAGACCCTGAGCCTTGGGGGCTGGTGCTTCTGGCCATTTGGCTCTAGGTGATGGGCCATGACCGCAGTCGAGTTCCGTCGTTTCTGGAATTTGGATCCGACGATTGGCTATCTCAACCATGGCTCCTTTGGGGCTTGCCCGATCGCAGTGATAGAGCGGCAGCGGCAGCTCCAAGACCAACTCGAGCGCGAGCCCGTTCGTTTCATGTTCCATGAGCGTCCGGCGCTATTGGCGAAGACTAGGGAGCAAGTGGCTGAATTCGTGGGCGCGAAGCCAACGGATCTGGTGTTCGTCAACAACGCCACCAGCGGGGTCAACGCTGTTTTGCGTTCGCTGGAGTTTGGGCCTGATGATGAACTGCTGACCACTAACCACACCTATGCCGCCTGTCGATACGTGCTGGAGCATGTAGCGAGCCGTTCAGGCGCCAAGCTGGTGGTGGCAGATATCCCGTTCCCAATCGCTTCGGAGAGCCAAGTCGTTGATTCGTTGCTGGAAGCGGTGACTGAGCGCACCAAGCTGGCGTTGGTGGACCACATCAGCTCGCCCACGGGTTTGGTGTTTCCGATAGCAGAGATCACGGCTCGGCTGGCAGTTAAGGGCGTACCCGTGCTGGTTGATGGCGCCCACGCGCCGGGCATGGTTCCCCTCGACCTAGAGCGGCTGGGCGCTGCCTACTACGCTGCCAACTTTCACAAGTGGGTGTGCGCTCCGAAAGGAGCGGGTATGCTTTGGGTTCGCGAGGACTTGCAGGCTCCGATCCTGCCAGGTGTGATCAGCCACGGCTATGCGCATCCAGGCGCGCGCTTTCAGCCGTTGTTCGACTGGACTGGCACCGAAGATCCGAGCGCGTGGTTGTCTGTGGGAGCGGCGCTGGATCACCTGGCCGAGATTGGTGGAGGCTGGCCTGCCTTGCAGCGGCGCAATCGAGAGCTTGCGCTGTACGCCCGAGACCGCCTGTGTGCCGCCTTGCAGATCCCGAAACCAGCGCCGGACTCGATGCTGGGGGCTCTGGCCGCCGTGCCGCTCCCCGATGGGCGATTGCACTCGGACGTGTTGGATCCGCTGCAGTTCGAGTTGTTCAACGACCACCAGCTTGAGGTTGTAGTGCACCCTTGGCCCCAGGCACCGAAGCGAGTGCTTCGCGTTTCCGCGCAGCTCTACAATCATGCCCAGGAGTACGACAGCTTGGCCGCATTGCTGCCGGCCCTGCTCACGTAGCAGCCTCTCGCTGGAGAACTCCACGGCTCTTCCAGGCGCCACTGCGCCAGCGCAGCCAATTGATGCTGCCGCGCAAAGCTTCGTCCAGCGCGATGGCAAGCCAAATACCAATCAACCGCAGATCGAATACGAAACCAAACACGTAGGCCATCGGCACGGTGAAGCCGAGCATCACGGCTGCCCCGACCAAAGATGTGAAGCGTGCATCGCCGCACGAGCGCAGCGCTCCTCCGACGATGATGTTCGATGGGCGCGCCACCTCTCCGGCAAAAGACACAATGAACAATGGTGCCGCGAGCTCTAGCACTTCGGTTGAGTCGGTGAACAGACCCAGTGCCGGATAGCGCAGCAATAGCAGCCCGCAGCTGACGCCGGCCGCGCCCAGCACTCCCCAAAGCAGCCCGCGCCGCAATTGCTGATCAGCTACCGTCAAACGCCCCTCGCCGATGCGGTGCGCGACCAGGATCTGAACGGCCGCCCCGAGCGCGGCAGTCCACAACACAGCCAAGAGTGCCAGGTTGGACACATACGTTCGAGCCGCCAACGCCGCTGGACCCAAGCGTACGATGAACGTGATGATGATCATCTGACTGAGGTGGTAGGCCATGGGCTCCAGCGCCGAGGGGGCGCCGATGTAGATGATGGACCGCAGCGCCCTCAGGCTAGCCTGAAGCTCAAACTGAAACCTAAGGTGCTGCTTTAGGTGAACCACCCCCATGCTGAGCAGCAGGCCCAACAGCATGCTAGCCACCGTGGCCCACGCCACCCCGCGCACTCCGTGCAGGGCTGGGTCAAAGCCAAAGGCGCCGCTCAGGAAGAGCGCGTTGAGCCCCAGATTGCTGACATTCATCAGCACGCCCTCCAGCATGGTCCAGCGGGTGGCGCCCAGCGCGTTCAAGATGTTGACGTAGGCGATCTGGGTGGCACGCACGACCTGGGCCGCTCCCACCCAGGCCAAATAGACTTCGGCATGCGCAGCGATTTGGGATTGTAGCCCCAGCCAGCTTGGGATTTCTGTTCGCAACGCCCACAACGCAAAGCTGAGCATAGCGCCGAGCACGACGTGCAAGGCAGTGAGCGCCCCAAAGGTATCCAGCGCGCGTTGCCGTCGTTTGGCCCCCAGCATTTGGCCAGCCACGGCGCAGCCCGCCTGGCCCAGCGCAAAGAACACCGAGAAGCAAATCAGCAGCACCGGTAGCAAGCCACCCAGCGCTGAAGCCGCTTCGTCGGAAACGCGGCTCAGAAAGAAGGCGTCAGTGATGTTGAGCGAGATGCTCAAGCCCATGCTGAGCAGCAGAGGCCAGGTGAGCTCCCACAATCCTTTGTTCACTGGATCGCGAGCATCTCCACCCTAAGATCAGGAGGTGGCTAGAAGTACAGGTGGGCCTGAGCTTGGAGCAGCAGCGGCCGATTTTGGCGCGCCACCAAGTCGACGCGAATGTCGATGTGGCTCATCGGGAACCAATTGACGCTCGCCCAGCCACCGAATCGCGGTTCACCACGCCCCGGCCCGAGATCCGTGAATTCAGGCAAGAGCTGGGCGTCAGCATAGGAAGGCTGCGCGGGGGTTGGATTGGCGGCAGTTGGGCGGACGATGAAGTCGCTGTCGGGCTGGCCGCGGTTGAGCGCTTCGCCGGTGAGCATCAGGNGCAGGCCCTGCGCCGGCTCAATATCGGCCGTCAAGAGCCCAACGAAGCCCATGCTCCGGTAGGAGGACAACATCACGTCCCCTTCCGCCAGAATCACCAGAGGCTTGACCGGGGACCAGCGCAGCATGGGGCCGTGGGCCTGGCGCACTTCGTCAGCAACGCCAGAGTACAAGCCTTCTTTGGACATCATCAGCATGCTGCTGAGACCGATAGCCATTCTGGAGCTCAGCAGGTATTCGAAGTAACCTGAGTAGCCCATCTCTCGGTTGTCGGCGTTTTCCAGTTGGAAGTTGCCGAGGGCGCCCATCAGTTCGAGCCGGACTGGCCCCCCATAGTAGGCGAAGGCCAGTCCATGAGTCTGGTCTGACTCGCGGTCTGTAAGTGTCTCATTGCGCACCCACTGAGTGTGCTCGGTCAGTCGCAAACCGAAGGGCAGCGCGATGCGACCGGCGCGGACCAACATGGAGTCCGTGATTTGGTAACCGAGCCAGTGCGAGCGGGACACGGCGACCATCGTGTCGTCCGTCAGCTCACCCGCTATCAGCGCCTTGTCCGTGTGCTCATAGCGGCCGGAAGCGCGCGAAGCGCCAACACTGGCACCCAATCGAAAGCCACCGAACTGCGCGCTGCCATAAACGTCCGCCTGCATCGGGAAAGCAGCACCCGCAGAGGAATCCAAGTCGTAGATGGTCATCGAACGAATCGACCCGCCCAAGCGCAGCGAGTCAGGCTCATCTAGGCCAAAGAGGAACTTGGAGGTATCACTCAGCGAATCATCATCACTCCACTTTTGGCTGAGTAGCGTTTGGCTGGTGACTCTGCCCATGTGGTTCAGTGTCTCGCCGCCGCTGGGATCGGTGTGACAATTGTTGCACTTGGCGTAGCCGTGGCGCAGCATCCAGGTGTAGGCCTGAGCGTCACTGGGCCAGAGCATCAGCAGGCCGAAAGCCGCCAGGAACAGGCCCAGCCCGAATCTCTTCGAGTGGACGATTGTGCTGAGAACGCGTGTACTGACAACGCGGCTAGCTCCAGTGCGGCGGCACCCGGACTGCGGGGAGGATGGCTGCTTCATGTGGGGCCCTTTTTCCTCCAAGTTCAACTATTCGTCAAACCTTCCTGGCACGTGCTTGAGTGTTGCTATTTTTTTGTGCTCCCCTAATCTAGCCGCGTGATGAAAAAGGCTATTGTCGCTGCATCCGCCCTAGCCCTGCTGGGTGGCTGTGACACGCTGACGGAGAACCGCACCCCAGAGGCAACCTGTGTGACTGGGACCTGGTGGGTCGGGGGTGATACCGGCCACGAAGAGATGCATCCCGGGCGTGACTGCGTCGGCTGCCACCGCCGCAATGACGGGCCGCCGCTGGCCTTGGGCGGCACGGTTTTCCCTGTCGAGGGCCAAGCGGAGAACTGCTACGGCGCGGAAGGGGTCACGGTTGAGGTCACGGATGCGAACGGCGTTCAGCACTTACTTGTGACCAACGCAGCAGGAAACTTCTTCCTCGAGGGCGATGAGTCGGTGATTGCAAAGCCTTACTCGGTTCGTTTGATCGCTGGACTTGCGCCTCCTGGGGTGGCTCCCACGCCTGGCGTTCCTGAGACGCCTATCCCGATGGGTACCAAACCGATGACGGGCGACTGCGGCTTTTGCCACGAGCAGGCGATCGATATCGCACGAAACGTCGGCGATCCGGCGATGCCCGTCAAGTCCACCCTCGGGGCCAGAATTGACCTTCGCCACACCAAGGAAGACTACGGAGTGTTTGACGTCGCTCCCGTCGGTGGCGCAGGCGGGATCTGAGCCGCTCGGAGTCGTGTCAGTTTTCTGAATTCGCGCAATGTTTGCGCAGGGTTACAAGCTTCGACGTGCTTGTTGGCCGACCTCGGCTCCGCGGTACGTTGATGCTTCCACCGATCGGTGGCGCGTGGGGGCGCCAAGGTTACGCGAACTTGGAGCGACTTCGCGCTTTTGACTGCCCGTGCGGTCCGGCGCCCACCAGCGTGGCAAGTCCGCTTCAAAATCGATTGCGTGCTCACTCAACCCAGTCGACGCTGCGCCTCATGCTGGTGAGAAAGTATGTGCTCAGCGTGTGGCTGATGACGTGGGCCTTTGGCTGTGACACGCTGACCGAGAACCGCACTGCTGAGGCTTCTTGCGTGACGGGCACCTGGTGGGTCGGAGGCGATATTGGCCACGAAGAGATGCACCCGGGGCGCGATTGCGTGGGCTGCCACCGCCGCAATGATGGGCCGCCGCTCGCCGTTGGGGGAACGGTCTTCCCCGTGGACCAACAGGATGACGATTGTTACGGCGCGGAGGGTATTGGTGTGGAAATCACCGATGGAACCGGGAAGGTCTTCAATCTGACGACCAACGCTGCAGGCAACTTCTTCATCGAAGGTGATGAGTCGGTGGTGGCTAAGCCCTATACCGTGCGGCTGAGCGTGCTCTCTCCTTTCGGGACCCCCATCAAGATGACGACAAGCCCCAGAACAGGCGACTGCGGCTCATGCCACGTTCAAAATTTCGCGTCGTTCCCCCCGCCGGTGATACCGAACATTCGACAAGGCATCACGCGGATAGACGTCGGCTGCAATCTGGCGGACTTCGGTTTGGATCCCTCCCTAACTCCAACCCGTTGCGCCGCGGTCGTGCCCCAGAACCAATCCGGAGGCAGTGCTGGAGGGGCCGCCGCTGGTCCGGGCGCTGGGGGGCTGCCTGCGGGCGGACTGAGCGGCATCTGAGCCGCTTGGGCCGCGGCACAAATGTCGCTTTTCTGAGTTCACGCCGCTTGTTCAGGAAGATTGTCGGGCCCCTAGCGTGGCCAGGGGGCCGTTGGGGGCGGGCTTGGGCTGGAAAAGTGCGGCTAGGCGGCGTAGATCGAGGCGCCGCGGCGAGCCCATTCTTATTGGCGGCGCCTTCCCAGCCTCCACGACGGAATCACGATGACTGACAGCAAATCCCCCATTATCTACACTCACACCGACGAAGCCCCCGCGCTCGCGACTTACTCCTTGCTGCCGATTATCAAGGCATTCGCTGGCGCTTGTGGCGTGCAAGTGGAGACGCGAGATATCTCCCTGGCGGGGCGCATCATCGCTTCGTTTCCGGAGAAGTTGACTGAAGCCCAGCGCATCTCCGATGACCTCTCGTTCTTGGGGGAGCTGGCCAAAACGCCTCAGGCCAACATCATCAAGCTGCCGAACATCAGCGCGTCAGTACCCCAGCTCAAGGCGGCCATCGCGGAGCTTCAGGCCCGCGGGTACAAGGTGCCGAGCTATCCGGAGGAGCCCGCAAACGCAGAGCAAGAAGACATCAAGCAGCGCTATGACAAGATCAAGGGCAGCGCCGTCAACCCCGTGTTGCGCGAGGGCAATTCCGATCGTCGTGCGCCCAATGCAGTCAAAGCCTACGCCAAGAAGAACCCGCACTCGATGGGCGCTTGGTCTCCAGACTCGAAGAAGCGTGTGGCGACCATGGCCGAGGGGGACTTTCGCGCCAACGAGAAGTCGGTCACTTTGAACAAGGCCGGCAACGTGCGCATTGAGCTGGTCACGAACGATGGCGTCACCGTGCTGAAGGAAAAGACGCCAGTGCTCGAGGGAGAGGTGATCGACGCGACCAGCCTGAGCGCCAAAGCCCTGGAAGCGTTCTTGGCAGAGCAGGTCGCCGCCGCCAAGGCGGAAGGCGTGCTCTTCTCACTGCATATGAAGGCCACGATGATGAAGGTTTCGGACCCGATCATCTTTGGTCATGCGGTGAAGGTCTTCTTCAAGAATGTTTTCGACAAGCACGCAGCGACGCTGGAGAAAGTCGGGGCAAACCCAAACAACGGGCTGGGCAACGTCATCTCTGCGCTGGATAAGCTGCCAGCTGACAAGAAGGCAGAGATCGAGGCCGACATTCAGGCGGCCTACGACAATGGTCCAGATCTCGCCATGGTCGACTCCGACCGCGGCATTACCAACCTGCACGTGCCGAGTGACGTCATCATTGACGCTTCAATGCCCGCCATGATCCGCACTTCCGGACAGATGTGGAACAAGGCCGGCAAGCAGCAGGATACGTTAGCGGTGATCCCGGACCACAGCTACGCCGACGTCTACGCAGAGACGATCAATTTCTGCAAAGAACACGGCGCGTTCGACCCACGCACGATGGGTAGCGTGCCCAACGTTGGCTTGATGGCTCAGAAGGCCGAAGAGTACGGGTCGCACGACAAGACGTTCGAGATTGCCAAGGATGGCAAGGTGCGTGTCGTAGATGATAGCGGCAAGACCCTGCTTGAGCACGATGTTGAAGCCGGCGATATCTGGCGCATGTGCCAGGTGAAGGACGCTCCGATTCAGGACTGGGTCAAGCTAGCGGTGAGCCGTGCTCGCGCGACCGGAGCGCCGGCGGTGTTCTGGCTCGACAAGGACCGCGCCCACGATGCGGAGTTGATCAAGAAGGTGGAAGCGTACCTACAGGAGCACGACACCAAAGGACTGGAGATCAAGATCCTGTCGCCGGCGGCCGCCACGCGCTTTAGCCTGGAGCGCATCAAGCGCGGAGAAGACACAATCAGTGTCACCGGCAACGTCTTGCGTGACTACCTGACCGACCTGTTCCCTATCTTGGAGTTGGGGACTAGCGCCAAGATGCTCTCCATCGTGCCGCTGATGAACGGCGGCGGCCTGTTTGAGACCGGTGCTGGTGGTTCAGCCCCCAAGCACGTGCAGCAGTTCAACAAAGAGAACCACCTGCGCTGGGATTCGCTGGGTGAGTTTCTGGCACTTGCGGTTTCGTTGGAGCACTACGCGCAGGTCAACGCAAACCCGCGCGCCAAGATCTTGGCGGACGCGCTGGACGCGGCTACCGGTCAAGTGCTGGACAACAACAAGTCCCCATCGCGTAAGTGCGGCGAGTTGGACAACCGCGGCAGCCACTTCTACTTGGCCATGTACTGGGCTCAGGCCTTGGCCGCTCAATCCCAAGACGCAGAGCTTGCCAAGCGGTTCGCGCCATTGGCGAAGCGCCTGACGGACAGTGAATCCAAGATCGTCGAGGAGTTGAACGGTGTCCAGGGCAAGGCTGCAGACATCGGCGGTTACTACGCTCCCAATTCGGAGCAAGCCAGCCAGGCCATGCGCCCCAGCGCGACGCTGAACGAAGCGCTAGCTTCCATCGCCTGATATTCCTTCAGATGGTGCCTGGCTCGGGCAACGCAGCACGAACCAGGCGCCATAGCCCATCAACAGGCCTTGCGCTAACAGTCCCCACCAGGGGATTCGCCCGCTCATCAGACTCCAGGCGAAGGTCACGCTCATGACGCTGAGCGAGATGGCTTTCGCTTTGGCAGGGATGATGCGATGGGCCCGCCAGCGCACGATACTGGGGCCGAAAAGGCGATGGTTCAGCAACCAGGCCTCGAAGCGGCGTGAGCTCTTGCTGAACGCCCACGCCGCAAGCAGCATGAACGGCGTTGTGGGAAGCAACGGGAGCAACGCTCCGGCAAATCCCAGCGCCACGAATATCCAGCCCAGGCTCAAGTAGAGCAAGCGCCGCGGCGACGTCGCCGCATCAGTTTCGGAGGGGAGGACGTCAGTGCGTGAGGAAGCTTGATCCATGCCCGTCATCAGTCGTGGTTGGTCGGTGGGATATGAAAGGGTTGGGTGAGTATGCGGAGGTCGCTGCGGGGACTCAACAGATCCACTGCACGTTCCACGAACGGCTGGGCCCCAGCGACGATCACGAGATGATGTCCGCCGGAGGTGGCGCGCGGCAAGCTGTCGAGTACTTGTTTGACAGCTGGGCCTGGTCCTTCGATTGTCAGGTCGTGATTGAAATAGCGGAGATGGCCTCGGCGGTCGAGGCCTTCCACTTCGGGGATCAGATCCAAAGGGGTGTCTCCAGCGTCGACCTGATGCGCCTGGCAGGATAGGTCAGGAGAGCGGCGCGTCGCCGAATAGAGGATGGGCATGGCAAAACTGAGGCCGATGCCATCGGTCACCGTGCACAATCCTTGTGCTCCATGCAGGCCTTCCTCGACGTTCAGCGTGCCCCGTGGAGCCGCGCAAAGCAGAGTATCATCGAGCGCTAGTGTCTTTGGAAAACTGGCGGAGAGGTAGCCGGATGGGGTGTTGCTGTCAGCAGGCTGCTCGGCGACCGCGGCCGTTATTCGGTAGCGACTGGTCACTGGATCGCTCGACAGCGCGAAGCGATGACTGAGCTCGCGATGGTTCGAACGAGCTCCCAGGGCCATGGGAAGGTAGCTGCCAGCTGCCAGCGAGGGTAGAGCACGTCCCCGGGCACACTCCAGCCAAACTGACTGCGAGGGGCCGCCAGCCACGAACTCGACCACCTTCAGCTGGCGTAGCCCGATCCAGCCGGAGGCTTGTTTTGCGCGCTGCGCCTTTGCCTCGAGAACGTCTTTCCAAGCGGGAGGCAAGCCCCGAGCGGCCAGTAGATTCTGCAGGCCCTCATGGTCCCAATAGTCGAACTGCGAGACGCGCACGAACTCGTCCACGGTGGGCGAATTGGGGTCGCTTTCCAAAAGCTCCAGCGTAGCCCCGGCTTCAAGGACGCCTTCCTGGAGAACCCTCAGGTAGTACCCAGTCCGACGACTCCGGAGAAACTCTGGAGCAAATCGAAAGCCCATGCGCTGGTTGAGCTTGCGGCAAGGGATGCGCGGTGAAGTCACTTGCAAGACGGCACTTCCGCAGCGAATCACGTCACCGATGCGAATGCTGTCTTCGAGCATTCCTCGGACCGTCAGGTTCTCTCCAAACTGGCCCGACTCGTAGTGGCGATCGAACTGCTCTTGCCAGTGGTCGTAGTGCTCGTATGGGTACGCGTAAATCGCGTGGTGCTCCTCACCAAACTTGCGCTTTTCGACCCGAACGTCCCCTTCCAGGTTCAGTTTGAATACGCGCACTGGACCTTGGACTGGGGTCTTGTAGATGCCAGTAGACACTCGGTTGCTCTTGATTACCACTTCACGTGCTTGACCGGTGCTGACGCACACCAGTTCTCCACAGCGACGCTGTGCGTACACCAAACCAGAGCTCAACTTGGAGACGGCGGCAGTGGAGTCATTTCGATTGTCGTTGGCTTCTCTCAGGAGCGTCATGTCATTTTGCCCGAGGGACACGCGGTTTGGCGAGCTCCCGGACCCCTCGGGTTGAGTCTAGCTATTGCGACCCCCCACGCCATCTTGATTGATGCGGCACGTCCGCGGCTTGCGAGGAAACCGCAGCACCTGTGGCGGATATCGACATTGCGCAATCCGTCAGTGGGTTCTGCGCCCACAGTGAGACAATGCCCCGTGGCATTTGCCGGCGCCCGTTTCAGGTTCATACTCTTGCTATGAGAAATGGGTTGGAGGCAGCGCTAGCCGGCGATGCTTGGTCCCTGGGAGCGGCTCTGTTCGGTGTCGACCTGCTGCGGGATGACGAAGGACGACCAGTGAATGAGCGGAGGGCGCCAAGCAGAGTCAAACGCGACGTGCCGATGGAGCTTCGCGCATGCCCTTATCATGACGCCCGCAAAGGCTCGCCAATGAACGTCTCTGCCTTGGCTCAGGTGACGCGCTATTTGCAGCCGGTGCTTTCGGAGATTCGGGACTTCGGTGCGGCGTGCGGAGAAGTGCCCTCGACCTATGCCAGGGTCATGATGACCGTGGTCGACCTGTTGGCGCGACCAGTGGTACTAGTGCTGGAGGCGGGAAGCCTCGAGCAGCGTGTGCCCGCACAGGCGGCCGTTGGGTACAAGTTGGCAGCGGGGTTCTTCGGAGTCATTGCTGACGTGTTGGCCGCGGAGGTGAGCGGACCACCCCTACCCGCCACGACCGACGCGTTGATGCACTTTGTTCATAAGCGACGGGCATTGATTGGTGCCGGCGAAGTGTGTGCGGGGCCGCCAGCGATGATCGCGCGGGCCTGCGATGAGCTGTTGGAGGGCTACAAGACAGGGGATCCGCAGCACGTTTCTGCGGAGAGGGTACAGCTGGCACGGGGGCTCACAGAGCAGATCCAGCTAGGCCGCGTTTGGGAAGCGTACGATCTCGCCGTCGAGCGAATGATACTCACGGGCAATTGGCGTTCCCAGCTGAGCTTTCGGACGCGATACCTCCAAGGCGAGCTGGAGCGTCGAAGTTTTGACGCCTGCAGACCTGGGATTTTGCCGGAGCCTACGCTTGCCCCACGGCTGCCGGGTGGTCTGGAACTCGACGAAAGAATTCAGCGCACCTTGACGTTCACTGCGGCTGACCTGGTCGTGCCTTCTCGGGTGGTGGCTGATCTGGTGGCCAGGCGTGAAGGGGCCATGTTTCTACCTGAAGACAAGACCGCTTCGCTGGCGGCCAGAGTTTGCCACTATGCCATGGTGCTCCAAAGTTTCCTGAGGGTGCAATGGGAGAATGAGCTTCAGCTGCGACGTCTGCTCGGCTTGTCGTCTCAACAAGCGATGAAAGCGAGCGCGCAAGTCATGCCGCCGCCTCAAGCCAAACGCTGGCTTGAAGCAACGCTCGGGCACCGGATCGAGTACGGGGCCCCGCCGAACTTCGACATCACGTGGGCTAGCCACCGTCGAAAGATCCCCTGTCAGCCGAGCGCCGAAGCCGTGCGTGCCAGCGTTCCGCTGTAAGCCAGCTGGGCACCGCTGTCGGGCTCAGCAGTTGGCGGCGGCGCTGGGGGCGGTGTGAGCAACCACGGCCGCCACGCCGTGGGGGAGGAACGTCTCTACCGCGGCCCGAAACGTGTCCAAATGAAGCTCGACCATGCGGTTGTAGGAGCCGTCGCCGTCCACTTGATAGCCCCCGGCAAGATTCCAAGTGACTGGGATCCCCCGTGTGCGCGCTTGAGAGAATACCAAGCGATCCCGGACTTGCATTTCGTCGGTGGTCAGCATGCCGCCAAGTGGGTCATCGAGATGTACGTCCACGCCTGCCTGGTACAGGATGATATCGGGTCGGATTCGGTCCATCAATGCGCCAAGTGAGCGCAATTCGTCGATGTATTCATCGGCCTGGTCAGGTCTACTGAATCGAGCGCCAAGAGACTCGTTGTGGACATGCTCGGCCAACTGGTGTCGTTCGATTAACGCGTCCGTTCCGTCACCGTGGTGGTAGTCGCAGTCCAGGATCAGGATGTGGCGAACGCGTCGCTCGCTGAGCAGACGTTGCGCTGCCACGACGAGCCCGTTGAATGTGCAGTACGATCTAGGTTGGTCGTAGTGCGCATGGTGAAACCCGCAGGTCAGCGACGCGCTAATGCCATGATCTAGTGCGAGTAGTGCAGCAGTGTAGACTGCACCACACGTGTAGGGCAAGGAGCGGGCTAGCTCGTCGCTGCGCGTGCCAAAGGCACTATTGCGGCGACACGCGAGCACATCATCGACGTAGCTGCGTTCATGGGTACGGTAGAGGTCTTCAACGCTTGCGGGGACAGGTGGCACGATCTGTATGGGCAAGCCGGAGCTATTCAAAGACCGAATGACTTGGAGTGCTTTCAGCGGACCCGGCGCAGCCGCTCGCCATGGATCGCCAACCATCTTTTCGGAATAGACGACGTGCAGGTGAGTGGCAGAATCTCTGCGTTTGGGTATTTGGGCTTGGGCCACGGATAGTAGCTGGGAGATTTCGACCACGCCCGGGTCGAATAGGCCGCCATCGACCTGGGCCCTGAAATGTTTGGAAAAGGCCCGGGGCCGGCTGTCGCACGAGACACTCAGCGTGGTGAGGCGCAAGAAGCGAAAGCCACTGCAGGCGCGCAATGGGATGTTCAAACCAGGTAGCTCAGCGTTTTCCTGGGTGCCGAACAGGCTTTCATATTGCACTCCAAACAGGCTGCCCGCTGGCAGACAAACGCCGTTCAAGACCAGTGGCTCCAAGCTGATGCATGAGTGGTCATCGCCCAGGTGCAACTTCTCGATCAACAATGGACGGCCGTCATCTGCGCAGATGATGTTCATGCGACCACGTCTGCGGACGAAACCATCGGCTAACTCAAGGAAGTACTTCTCTGCCAGCGGACATGTGCCGATCTTGAGTGGCTCTTGCCATAGCGGGAGTTCTGCGGCGCCGACGTCTGCCAGCGTCACCGGCAAAACAATGTCGCGGATGATACGTGCGAGTAGCACACTTTCTTCCAGCTCGAGCTGCTCAGGCATTTCCCGGATCTGCCGTTGCCGCGAGAGCTCCACCTGAAAGAGTTCGGAAAATTCAGGATCTTCGAGCAGTGCGGGATCGGGACGATTGCGGTCTAGATTGCGCCAGTCAAATCTGACGCCCAGCTCTTCTGCCCGCGCCCGCAAACGGGGAATGACGCCGGGACTCTTGTCCGCGAACAGGCGGGCATCGTCATATTCATTCACCCTTCCTGGGTAGTTGACGTATTCAGCCAGGTGACGCGTTGCCTGGGTATAACCACAGCCACGCCTCTCCGTGCGGTGTGTGTGATGCTCATTGAGCATCTCACGCAGCACGCCATTGAGTGGACATCCGCGTTTGTCGAAGGCGCGTAGCAGCTCGTGATCTTGCGCGTCAGGCCCGATGGCGTGCTTCGTCATGGACCTCCGATTGAGCAAGTACTGCGCCGCTTGGCGGAGGCTGGGTATGCAGCTAGTGCAGCGTACACGGCGCAGGGATAACGGCGCACGGAGGGTTGGCAGCGCCCTGGCGAGCTTCGCCGCAAAAGCATTCGTGGGTGACGGAAACCGTGCCCGGCCCTGGCTTGGTCCGCCGGATTCCGCCGCTCAAGTGGCAGTATGCGCCCGAATTTGGCGTTTGAGCGCTGGCACGTGCTTTGCGTTAGGGGTTAACAAAAGACGCCACGGGAGCGGGGCGGATCACACCTAAGGAGCACGCAAATGGCAAGTATCAAGGATTCTCTAGACAAGCTCATGCAGATCGATGGCGCGGTCGGCACTTGTATCGTGGACAGCGATAGCGGCATGATGCTCGGTGCGGCAGGGGGACACAGCGAAATCAATTTGGAGTTGGCTGCCGCCGGCAACACAGAGGTGGTGCGCGCGAAGCGCAAGACGATGACCACCCTCGGACTCAAGGACTCAATCGAGGACATCTTGATCACGCTGGGCAAGCAGTATCACTTGATTCGGCCGCTGGCGGCCAACGACGCGATCTTCGTGTACTTGGTGCTAGACAAGGCACGCGGCAATTTGGCAATGGCGCGCCACCACCTGACGGCCATCGAAAAGGAAATGGTAGTCAGTCTATAGCGCTAGGATTGCCCATTCAGGGTTGCCCTGAGACTACGATGGGGGGGCGTCGGACAGAGTCCGCATGTTGACGGCCGGCATATCACTGGAAGTCAGCGGAATCGAAATGTCCATGTGGACGCCCTGCCTGCGAATCTTCACGAGCATGATGTTCGCGTCGAGGGCTTTGGCTTCCAGGTAGTCGTCCACGTTTCTGACGTTCTTGCCATTGACTTGAATGACAATGTCTCCGGGCTTGACGCCGGCGCTGGCGGCACCTGAGCCGGGGATCAGTGCAAGCACCGGTAGGCCGCCGAGTTTGTCGGCATAGTCCACGAGTTTAGGTTTGTCGTCGTCCATTCGGGTATCAGAAAGCATGCGCCGTGCCGTGTCAAATGACCAGTGTATGTTCATGTGTTTGTGGTGCTTTCGATGGCAACTTCGCTGCGAACTTGAAAAGCGGTAGTCAATGTTGAACCTCACTGGGGCTAACCCGAACGCGTCTGTCTCGCAACGAAACAGTCAAGTAGCGGTGGCGTCACTAGCGTCAGACGATCAAAGACGAGAGCCCCGGAAAGTGCGCGCAAATACTGCGGTTTGAAGTCCAAGCAAATCCAGGCAACATGGATGAAACCAGAGTGACGCTTGACCCTGCCATGCGTGCCCATTCGTTGGTGCACCGAAGTCCTTTGCCCTTGTGGGCACTGGATGAGCGGGGCTTCCTATTGTTGTCGAACCTGGCCTTCAAGAGTTGGATGAGTGAGTCGACCGCTCACTCCGTGGATGTAGGGCAGTGTTGGTTCGATTGCCTGGCGGCGGAGCTTCGTGCCAACGTCATCGCCGATGTCGCCAAGGTGATGCGAGGCGCCTCGCTCAGCTCGCCTGGCTATGTTGGGCTCGGTAGTCGCCAGATCGAGATGTGGCCGCTGCGGGACGCTAACGATCAGATTGTAGGGGTTGCCTGCGGTGCCAGCAGCGCGTCTGACAATGAGCTGCATTCGACCCCACCCGAGCTGGAGCAGCATCTACGCTCGGTTGCGACCCTGGCCGCCGGGGTCGCTCACGAGATCAATAATCCGCTGATGGCTCTACTCTTGAACCTCGAAGCCTTGGGCGCTCAGATCACTGATCTGCCAGATGCCACTCAAGCCCGCGATCTGTTGCAGGAGTGTTCACGGAGTATCAGCAAGATCCAGGATGCCGTCGGCGATCTGAGAACGTTCGCAAGTCATGATGAACGTCGAGCGTTCCCCGTGGGGCTTGCTGCGACACTAGAGAAAGCCGTGCATGAAGTCGAGACACTGGTGGGTGGCGTTCGATTGCGGCTTGAAGCGACAGATGAGCTTGTTGTCGGTAACGAAGAGAACCTGCGCCGGGCCATGACGAGCATCATACTGAACGCAGCGGAAGCCGCTTTGCAGACTTCAGAAGCGCAAGCAGAAGTTAGGATTGGTTGTTGGCGTGAAGAGTCGCAGTGGATAACGGTGGAGGTGACCGACAACGGACCGGGAATGCCCGCTCGAGTATTGCGCCAAGCTTTTGATCCATTCTTCACGACCAAGCCCGCGAATTCGGGCCTCGGGCTGTCCATTGCGCAAAGGCTGGTGGCTGGCTTCGGAGGGCAGGTGTCGCTCACCTCCAGCGGGCACGGCGTTCAGGCCCGAATTCGCCTGCGTCTTGCTTCCGAACGTATTCCAGAGTCCGCCGACCAACGCTCCATGCCTGTGCCTAGTCAGCTTCGTGTGTTGATTGTCGACGATGAGCCATTGATCCTTCGGTCGACGGCACGTGCGTTGTCGAATCACGAAGTCACCGTAGCCTCCAGTGGACGGGCGGCACTCGCAGCATTGGAAATGGGCAGCTTTGACGTCGTGCTGTGTGACCTGGTCATGCCGGGCTTAAACGGGCTTTCGGTATTGAAGGAGATTCGACGGCGCTGGCCAGAGCTAGAGCAGCGGGTGATTTTCATGACTGGTGGCGGCGTCGACTCGGAGACCCGCTCAGAGCTCGAGGGCGGGGGCCACGTCTGGATGCTCAAGCCTTTCGGGCGGGACCAATTCGAACGACAGATTCGTAAAGCCCAAGGCTTCAAGGCGCTGCGCTCGACCCTGGCTCCCCTGCCCGAGGGCAACGGCGGCCGCGGCTGAGCTGCACTCAGCGGCCGCTGCGTAGACGTTCGGAGAGTTGCTCGGGAAATCCTGCGCGCTGGTTTGCTTCGCACGTAGCCAGCACGTCATAGGGGACGCGCAGCAACTCGAGACGCTGCGTGTCGAAATCCAGAATGCCATAGGCGGCTCTCGGATCCCCGTCGCGCGGTTGCCCCACGGATCCTGGGTTGATCAGCATCGAGTCAAAATCTCGGGGAAGCTCGCCGAGCCAGATGTCAACATCACCCGGAGCGCCGTGGACGATGTCCCGTTGGGTCAATTGTCCATCGCTATGCCAGGCGCACATCTGAGAGTGAGTGTGGCCACACAAGGCAATCGTTTGGCGACCCATCTTGCGCTCAACCGCGCTCAAGTTTTCGTCCAGCATAGTATCTGTGACGTACCCGTAGTAGTACTGGTCATTCAGGTAGCAGCCGTGAACAGCCACGAATCCCCTCGAGTCCTGATGAATGTTCGGGAGCTCACGCAGGAAGGACAATTCTTCATGGTTGAGCTGTGATGCCGTCCACGCTTGCACGTGTTGGGTTGTTGCGCTGGACCCGGCGAGCGCTTCTCGACGTAGACAGGCGAGATCATGGTTTCCGGCGACAATGACATCGCAGCTGGCACGCAGCTTGGATATGCAGGCACTTGGTTGAGAGTTGTAGCCTACGAGATCTCCCAAGCACACGCTGGAGTCAACAGAACGGGACTGCAGGTCCTGAAGTACAGCGGATAGCGCTGCCAAGTTTGCGTGTACATCAGCGAGCAAAGCGACGCGCATGACGTTCGCCCGTTAAGCTGGATTTAGCTCGCTGAACGCAGTGTTTGGTTGATGGTTCCCAAGAGCCGAGCCTTGGCGTCAGCGGCCAGCTCACTAGATGTTGCTGCGGCGTCGATGCTTTCGCGAAGTTGGAGTTTGGCGACGTCTTCGCTCGTTAGCTGCCGATTCATTTCGACGACTAGCGTTTCCAGGTAGCACTCGCAAGCTCTGGGCCATTGCTCATATTCGTCGATTCGGCGTAGCAGGGCGTGGCCCATCATGGGTACGGCTGTCGTGCTGGCGATGTCGTCGTCAATGTAGAAGACCTTGCTGCCCACCGTCGCGAAATTGCTGGGATGAACGTCGAGGGCGATTCCGCTGCGCGCCGTCATGGTTGCGCACTGCACGGCGGTCATCGCAAAGTCCTGGAGGCGTCTGCCGAGTTCATCCTCATCCTCACGGGAAACCGCGTGCGACATCGACGAGCGCAGCGTTTCCAACCAAGGCATGACGGTCCAAAGCCAGTACTTCGAGTCAGCTTGTTGTACGGACAGGACGGTATTGTTGGCCAGCAGCGCTCCAAGTTGGATTTTGCGCCGGGCCAGTGTCAGTAGCGCCGCTCTCGCTTCCTCGGCGTCGTCGTAGCAGCGTCTGCGTGACGTCTTCAAACACCAGATGCCAGCTTCGAATACGAACACGTCGCTGGCCCCGCTGCCATCTTGCACGCCCTTGCTGCCCGCAAGGTTCGCGTGGTGTATGGCTTCACTGATTGGCACGCGCTTCAGGATGTCCCGTCCCGTTGTGGAAGGCCAGACGAAGCCGCTAGCGACTGCCGGCGTGGGCAAGGGCGGGAGCCCGCCTTCCCGCGTCAGCGAAACTGGAGGCGCACTCTTGGCGATACCAGGTACGGAGGCGGTGGCTGGGGCTGAGGGGGGAGCGGCTGTGGTCACGAGTTTCTCCGATTCTCCAGACTCTGCGGCTTCACCGCTTGTGACTTCTTCTTCGGTAGACGCTGGCTCTGCCTCAACAGGCCCTGGCTCGGTCGCGGGGAGGGGTGCTTCGCTCGCTTGTGCGTGCGCTGTCGGAGCAGCTTGTTCCGAAATCGGGGATACGGCTTCTGCGTCCACTCTTGATGACGTGGTGGGAGGCAGTGATTCGGGTGCCAGTGATTCGGGTGCCCGTGAATCAGGTGCCCGTGATTCAGTGGCTTCCGGCTCTGGTTCGCTCGCTGAGTCGTCGGACTGCAGCGTCGCAGGAGGCGCTTCTGAGGTTGGGGCGCCTTCGGAAATGGGCGCAGGTTCCACTTCCAACTGTGGCTCGAGTGTCGACGGCGAGGACGCAGCATCTAGAGCTGACTGCACCTCATCTTCCTCAGCAACGGTGGCTTCCAGTGCCGTGATTTGCACCTCATTCGAACTAGGTGAGCTGCTGCGCAAGACGGTATCTTGTGCCCGGTGCCGCAGGAGGACCTCAACCGGCGATTGTGGCTTCTCGAGCTCCAGGCGTTCCATCTGGGCCTTCAGTTCGGCTCCGTCCGGAGCGACACCTACGAGCGAATCCAAACCCTGGCGTAAGATCCTATTTTGTACGCGGTCCGCGGCGGCGCGGATAGCCAAGACGGCTGTTTCGCGTACACCAATGCCCTGCGAAGCTTGCCCCGCGACCACTGGGATCTGGGGCGCAAGATTTAGCTTGCTTCGGATCTGCTCCGGCGCGAGAGCGACTGGCAGATCTTGTTTGTTCGCTTGAACTACGATGGGGACGTCACGCTCGGTCTTCTCAATGTAGTTGTTGAGCCAGTCGAACATACCGACCGCCTCTTGAAGTCCAGCGCTCGAAGCCTCCACCACGAATACGACAACGTCCGCTAGATCGAGCAGATGGCTACGTCGGCGTGTGAAGACGCTCTGGCCAGGGACGGTCACGAAGTGGGAACGCAGTGGATGTCCCCCGACAAGTCCGCTGTCGATCTGGAGCCAGTCCAGGTATGTAGTTCGCCCGTTGATCGTGGCGGGCGAAAAGAGCTCACTACGTCTGTATGTAGTAAAGAAGTTGCACAGTTGTTGAAGGTTCGTGGTCTTTCCCGCGAGCCCCGGGCCGTCGTAGATGACCCGCACGATGATCTTCTTTTCCTCGCTGTCGAAGATTGCCATGCTCTCGTGCCTGCTGGGTCCTTTGCTCAACTGGGATGCGCGGAAGCCAAAATGGCTTTCCGCGGCTGGCCGCGACCGCTGTGGCCGCAGCCAGCACGCCCCTGTTTACGCCGCGGATTCGACTTTTTCGAGTTGACTGCGCGACTTAGTCAAGACCATGCCCATGTTGGCGGACACGCGGCAGACTGTCACTAGCACGAGGTCTTCGTTGCTCTTGCAGCGCTGAAAAACGTGAATCAGGTTGTCCGACAGGATGATGATCTCTTGAAAGAAGTGATGCCCATCATCTTTGACGTTTCGAAGGCGCTTGAACATTTGTTCGATCGCCGAAACGTTTTGACCCTGGAATAGCTCGCCCGTAGCTGCGGCGACGAGGTCCAAGACCTCCTGCGGATGGCTGTCCACGGTCTTCACGCCCAGTAGCATGCCTGTCTTCATGTCCACGAACCCGCTGGCTACGCAGTCCGGTACCGTGCGCTGAACTTCTTGTAATGCGGTATCAATACTCATGTCTTGTCTCCTTGGTTCCCGTTCGTTCTCCCCCTGCCCTAAGGGACATGAGGTTCAACCTTTGGTATTGCTGCTTTGAGTTGGGCCCAGCCCATCCCGACGTTGGTGGTCTTCTTCGTTACGAGCATCATGACGGCTTTTCCGTCTTTGATAGCCTTGGCAAAGTGAAAGTTGTGAGAGGAGGTCACGTGCACTTCATGGAAGTAGTGTTCCCCGTCTTCGGGGACGCCACGATGAGAGCGCACCATTTGTTCGATCCGGCCGACGTTCGCCCCTCGAAATAGGTCCATCGTTGCGGCGGCAACGACCTCATTCAGTGTTGAGGTGTACTGCGAGTTGTTGTGAATGCCGAGCAGCAGTCCAGAGTCGAGATCGACAACTCCGCAGGCGACAGAACCGTCGACAGCATCAACCACCTCCTTGCAAGCGTCGTCTATCTTTCCCATCCCTCCTCCTTTCTTGTTGGTGTCGGCGTCACAACCAATATCCCCGTGGATGTCCCACACGTGGTTCGTGGGCGGGGATGGTTCTGCACTAACTTGGTGCAAACATTGGGCCATGCTGCGCATCCCTTGCGCGAGCGCTTGGCTTCCGCTGAGCAGCGCTTTGGGACGCCAAAGCGTGGACTGCACGTTGACGAGTTTCGCCAACTGCGACGGCGCGTCGGCGGTTTCCGCCAGTGGCGACACCATCAGGTACTGGGTCTCAGATAGCGCCCGAATCGCTCGATGAATTCGAGCTGTTCATCACTTTGGATGTACAGCGGGTTGACGAGTCGCACTTCGTGGATCGCGCGTACCGGAGCCATGCCACGGGTGATCAGAGTGCACGCCAGCATCGTTCCCGTGCGTCCAAGCCCAGCCTTGCAGTGCAAGACGACCGCTTGATGCTTGTCCACCCAGCGCGAAACTCGCTGGCAAAGACGTGCGGCATTGCGCAGGCTCGGAACGCCCATGTCCTCTATCGGGAAATGTAGTCCCGTGATGTCGTAGGGGCCGAGCTTCTCCGGATCGAACGCTTGCTCCGTGAGACTGATCAAGTAGCGAATATTCAACGCTTTTAGACCTTGAAGATCCGCGGATTCTTCGCGCAGCAAGCCGGGACATTGCATACCGCCAAGTCGGCCCGCGATGATCCAGTGGAATCCGCCAGGGCGTTCCACTTGTTCCTCCACGGTTGGCGACCACGACGGCCGTGGAGGTGAAAGATTCGTGGATGGAACTTCGGCGTCATCTTGCGGAAGCTGTTCGGGCTTTGGCCAGCAGTTTCCGCTGCGTAGAAACTCCCGCCCCAGGTCTGTGGCAGGTGAGTGAAAGAACTGCGCACCGGTACCCGTTTCCACCAGCTGTCCCGCGGTAATGAGGCAGACCTGGTCTGCCATCAGGTGCGCAACCTCTTGGTCGTGGGTAATCATGACCAGTGCGTGGTGGAGCTTAACGCGTATTAGAAGGTCCACCAACTGGCGCTTTTCGTCCGGCTGAATGTCGCGCAGCGGCTCATCCAAGAGCAGGCATTCGGCTCCGCCGCCAAGTAGCCGGGCAATGTTCAGCCGCCGTTGTTGGGCGATCGAGAGGGATGTGACGCGCTGGTCAAGTACCCCCTCAAACTCGCTCCACAGGCCCAGCCGCTCCAACAAGGCGCGAGCCAGTGAATGCTTCTCGCGAAAACTCAGTTGGGCGCCCGCGGTCGCCTCCGAGATGACGTTCTCCAAGATGGTCGCAGTGAACAAGCGAGCCTTTTGTGCAAACAAGGCAACCCGCTGTTTCGCCTCCTCCGCTTCCACCTCGCGCAGTAGATCTCGCCCATCGACCCACACGCGACCGTGGACCCAGAAAGCAGGCCGGTGTTCGTTGTAGCGCCCCAAGGTGCGGAGCAGCATGCTTTTGCCGACTCCCGCCGGGCCCATGATGATGGTTGCGCCGACCCGCGGCACCTCGAAGGAAATTCCCTTGATGATCGTCTGCTTCTCGAAGCCGGCACTAAGCCGATCGATCTTCATCAAGGGTTCAGCAATAGGGTCGGAAATTGTCACTGCGGTTTGCGCCACGCGATGCCTGTTGCAAGACGCGTGCAATCCGGTGCGCCGAGTCCTGGTCCGAATAGTGCAGGGAATTACGGCGGGAGGAAGGCAAGCACCAATGTTGACCGAAACCACACGCACCCTGCGGCGCGCGGGCAAACTGGCGGCAATCGCCAGGGCCAGCCGACGAGTTCAGCAATCCACCGAGTCCGCTAGTCGGCGCGCAGCGCAAGCGCGCCTGGCAGAGTTGCTGGCCGATGCGCGAGGGGTGTCGATGAAGGTGGGACAGCTGTTTACCACCGGGCGGGCAGATGAGGCGTTATCGCCGCTGGTGACGGGCATCGAGCCAATGCCTCAGGAGCTGGCAGTAGAGCAGATACAGCGTGGGTTTGGATGTCCTATTCAAGAGCTGTTCAGTGAGTTTTCTGTTCACGCGTGCGCGGCATCACTCGGGCAAGTGCACCGAGCGACTACCCGAGATGGCCGAAGGGTCGCGGTGAAAGTCCAGTATCCCGACATCCGCGATTGCGTGCATGCGGAACTGAAGCTGCTAGGCCTTCTCCCAGGACTTGGACCGGTCAAGAAGTGGGGGTTCGACCTGTCCGGTTACCGGCAGGTGCTCCAAGCTGATCTCGACCAAGAGCTGGATTACCGCTCAGAGGCAGAGCGCCAACAAGCATTTGCGCATGCGGTGCGGGTCAGAGGACTAGTAGTACCGCACGTTTCTCCTGAAGAATGCAGTGAGATCGTGTTGGTGCAGGAGTGGTGCGAGGGACTCGCGCTAGCTCAGGTGGAAGACGAACCACTACCTGTACGTACAGCGTTCGCACGGATCCTGTTGGAGACATTGCTGTGCAGTCTGTTCAGCGCAGGCATGGTGCATGCCGACCCCAATCCGGGCAACTACAGGTTCGTGGCAGATCCCAGGGCTCCACGCGTCGTGCTTTTCGATTTCGGTTCGGTCGTCGCTGTGGATGAGCGAGCCCGACTGGCTTTGCTCAAGCTCATCTTAGCGCTGCGCGAGGGCACGGAAATCGACGTCCGAGCTGCTTGGGTTGCCGCTGGCTTTGACCAAGACAAGCTGAGTCACGTCGAGCCGGCTCTGGGCGACCTGTCGCGCGCGCTATTCAAGCCGTTTCTAACGGATGGTGCTTTTGAGCTCGAGTCGTGGGAGCTGTCAGCAGCCTTTGAGCAGCTCTTGGGTGAGCTGAAGTGGTGGTTTCGCGCAGCTGGACCACCAGAGCTGTTCCTGCTCCTTCGGGCCTTTCAAGGGGTCACGCAGCAACTGAAGATGCTGCGAGTGAAACTACCCTGGTTCGCTGTGTTGAAGCGCGCCGCAGGAGAGTCTTTCGAGCGGGCCAGGCAATTGACCCTGCCGACGCTTCCTGGATCCGATGCCAGACCGCTGCGAGGCCGGGCCAAGTTCTTGAAAGTGGAGGTGTGTACGGGGTCCGAGGAGCCCAAACTGCTCTCTTTTCCGGCGAGCGCGGCCTTGGAGCTCAGCGCCCTCGTTCCGGATGACGTGCGTTCGAGCCTGGAGCAGCAGGGAATATCAGTCCAGGAATTGCAGCAGCGACTGCAACGCGATGGCTTGTCCCCGCAAATGCTCTTTTGCCGAATGGATGGACCGAACTGCTACCGCGTTTGGCTACAGTGAGCAGCGCACTTGGAGCTCAGTTGCGAGCGATCTGCGCTCGCGAGCCGGAGCTTGCGACTCTTCTTGGGCGTCCTGAAGGGGTGCCAACACTCGAGTCGGCGCGTCTGCGAGTGGCTCGAGGGGCTCCTCTCACCCTGATCAAAATCAGATTGAGCGGTCGCGGGGGGACGCTATGGGTGAGTCGTCTGCCCGGCAGTGCTGAGCGTGATGCGGACTCCGACGTACGCGCGTTGCGTGACTTCGGGATCCAGCGAGTCTTTTGTCTCAGTCCACGTTCATCTCTGGTGTCCCTGCACGGGGCGCAAAGCTATTTGAGTGAGGCCGCAACGCAGTTTGGGAGCAGATTCCACTTGGTTGATGTCCCAGACCACGACGTGCCGCGTGAGCCAGAGGCCTTTGACGAGTTTGTGCGGGAGGCGGACGCTGCATTGCTGGATGGGCAGTCGATCCTCGTGCACTGCGTCGGAGGCTGCGGTCGCACGGGGATCTTCTGTGCATGCCTCATGGTTCGTCGGGGCTTGGGCGCCAGGGAGGCGATTGAGAGCTTCCGTGCTCAACGTGGGTGCGGGCCGGAGACTCTCCCGCAGCTGGCGTACGTCTTTCGGTACCAGCGGCTTGGTGAGGCAGAGCGAGCGACAATGGAGGAGTCCCCGCGCTTGGTCCTGACGCAGAGCTCGGAGGGGGGCGTGCGCCAAATCGCTTCTCGTGGTCTGAACTTGATCCAGCTTGGGAGGCTGCGCTGGTCGGGCGGACGTTGCCGGCGGGTGGCGGTGAAGCGTTTTCGCACACCTCTGGACGACGAGGGTGCAGAGCAGCTGCGGAGGCAAATCCAGCGCCTGAGGCAAGCTGGGGTTCAGCTGCCACGGATGCACGTGGTGCAGCTGGCAGACGGGTGTTGGGCTCAGGTGACGCCATTGTTTGGCGGCACCAACTCCGGATCGCGACTGCACCAACCGAGTTCGTATTACAAATCTCTATCCACGGAGCAGCAGAGCTTTGCGGCCGATCAGCTCACGCGTGTCGCCAACGCCGGATTTCTCCCGACGCTCGATCTGTTTTTGGTGTTCAAGGACGAGCGTCTGGGGCTACTTCCCATTGATTTGGACTTGGTCACCGCGGAGCCGTCAGCGGACAAGCGCGCTCACGAATTGATCAAGCGCCTGGTGTTGCTTGGGCAGGATCGCGAGCAGCGCGAGCACCTGCTGGCGGCAGCTGAGCGAGTCGCTTCGACTGAACTACGACCCCTACTGAGGCCGCTCACCGAGGACCCGCGCCAGTCGTTGCACCGACCGTGGTGTTTCCTGCAGTAGTTGTCAGCCGCCCGGAGCAATCGCAGGGACGGTTTCGTTGGCGCCCCGAGCATTCTGCAGTAGCCACTGCTGAGCGAGCTTGTCCAACTCTGTTGGAAATGCGGTGCCAATGACGGCGTGCTGTCGGGGGCCAAAGTAGTCAATGTACTCTTGAGTCCAGTGGTCCCAGGCTTTGTTCGGGTCCCGCCAATTGTCCAGATAGAAACGCGCGCACGCGGAGAAGTAGTCTCGCGCGTAGTTGCCCACTTCGGTCTGTACGTACTCCGCAGCAGGGTTGCGCCGAATGGGCGTCAAGAACGGGTCCACGTACGCCCGCACTCGGGCGAGATCCTTCGCGACTCCTTGTTCGATGGAGCGGTCGATGATCAGGTCAAAACGGTCGCGATAGCGGGGGGATGTCGCGGACACTCTTCCCAGGCTCAGCGTTACCGATTCGTAGGTTTGACCCTCGTCCTGCACTTCGGCAATGAATAGGAAGCAGCGCAAGCTTGGGTCCTGAGCCAGCTGCTCGACGAATTTCAACTTCTCACTGGGAAGTTGAGCGAATTCGTTGCTGAACGCGAACACGCCGGCCGCCACCAGCTCAGCATCCATCTCTCGATCGAGTTCGAAGGAGTGAAACGTTCGCACGCCGTGCTTGTTCTGCGGACGCGACCAGCCCATCTTCTTTGACTGTCGGTAGCTTTCCAATCCACCCATGAGTAGGCGCAACACCCACGGTGGGCGCGCTCGCTTACTCAACGCTTGTACCGCTGCTTTGTACTCCCACTCGTTCGTAATCGCGCTCTCGGTCATGCTGCGCCTGCTGTGCAAGTGCCGTTCCAGGAACGCTGCAACCAAAGTGCCGCTTCGGAGGGTGTCGGGGCGGGGGATGAGACGGGATCCACCAAAATCGACGTTCTGATGGGACGGATTCCGCCACCTGAGGTCTGCTCGCTGGGCTAGGTTGAAGCGATGGCGGTCGTGACCCACGTGCTAGGTCTCATTCACCCAGTGATTCAGCTGGAGAGCGCGGCGACGTTTTGCTCCGAAACATTAGGGATGCCCATCAAGCAACGCTTGGCAGACCGAATTGTGCTGGACAATGCGTCGGTGGTGCTGAGCCTGGTTCAAAGCGCTCAAGACGGAGAGCTGCGTTTGGAGCTGGCCTCGCGGAACCTGGAGGAGGAGGCACGAGAGTTGTTGCTCAGCGCCGGGGTTAGTCGCACATCGGAGGCCAGGTGGGTCACAGAATTCCGACAGGAATTGGAGCTATCTGCGCCTCACGGCCTACGTCTGGTATTGGCGCGTGAGTACAATGAGGACGAACTCAGCGCCAGCGTGGACCTGTCGACGAGCATGTACTGGGAACCTCGCGCCGTGGAGTGCGTGAAGGCGCTGTTGGCTGAGATCCCGGTGGCTTTCCGAGACACGGCTCGTCAGCGCGTGATTGAACGCGCGGAGTTTTTGGCGACCGAACAGGCCGAGGATAGCGTCAGTTGGCGTCTGGGAGTGCGTGCCGTGGTCCAGGTGACGCCCGCGTTCAAGCTTCCGCAACTGCGTTCGTCGCTGCTCGCCCTAGGGCTACAGCCGGCGGAGTTCAAGCCCGATTTCGAGCGCTGAGCAACCGCTTCTATTCGGCAGCGGTCCGTGCTTTGCTCAAGATTCGGGCGAGCGACGTTGCATCATGCGCGACTAGCGCATACACCAAGTCGTTCTCGAGCCAAGCGACGGCGGACATGCGGTTGTCCAACGCTGCCGCCACCAACTTCCGATCTGGATCGACCGCCTCACTCAAGTCGAGCGTCTGCGCAGCCCAGCTGGTCAGCTCGGTCACGCCTGCAACACCCATGTCTTCGATTTGGTGTCCAGCTACCACCAGTGATGCCGAGTCATCTCGCAAAAACGCCAAACCTGCCACCGAGTGATCGGCAACTCCGCGTAGCCGTCGCTTCGCTCTACTGGCTGCCTCGGGCCTGACTAGGCCAGCAAAGCTGACCAGTAGATCTGATGTGCTGAATGTGAACCGCGCCTGGTAGCGTTGCTGGGTGTGACTCTTGAACACCACACGTGTCGTATTCGAGCGGTGCAGCAAGGCAATAGCTTCCGTGCTGTGCTGGCACAACGCATTACGCAGTCCGCGTTCCGTCACTACTCCGCCGTCAACCAATGCTTCGCCAAGGGGCGTGTTTTCGGCGCGGCACTTGGCATACGTCAGCTCAAGCGTGCCTGGGTCCAAAGGGGGCTGAGTCTGCGAACAGATCAAATCTGTCAGGCGCCGGTGCATGTCACCGGCGACCGCCCAGCAAATGCGCCCTTCTTCCAAGAAGACGACCCCGCGTTCGTGTTGCTCATCATAGAATATGAGAGCACCGCTGGCACGCTCTGGAGTCTGGTTCTCTATCATCACCAGCGCAGAGATTAACGCGCCGGGCGACACGCCGAGCGCGGGGGAGGAGCGTCGCGCGCTAGCCGGTATGGTAGAGAACTTTGGAACGTAGACGACGCTCTCGTGCCCACTGGCCATCAACCGAGACTCCGTTCGACGATTGGCACTGCCGCCTTGAATTGGGCCCAGCCGAGCCCAGGGCTGATGTCGGCCCCAGTGACCAGGACGACGGCAGTCTTGCCTTCGTTGACCACACATACGAAGCGCTGCTGGTATTTGGAGCGGATACGAAGTTCTTGGGCAAAGCGCTCGTTGCTGTCTCCGGACAGTTCTGCGTTCAGCCGACACAACCCCTCAGAGCTGACCAACAAGGCCGTGCTGAGCGCGACGCTCTTGGACGCCTCGGGGTCCATTCCGGAATTGTCGTACTGGCTGATGAGGTGGTGCGATTCTAGGTCGACCGCAGCGCAGCTGACGGCATCGTCGACGTTCTCCAAAAGCCTTCGGCAGGCGACCTGAACGCGGTCCTCAGCGGTGAGGTCGGGCGTTTCCGGATGGGTGGTCCTGCCCCAATCGGCATTAAGGGCGAACGGATCCTCGACCGAGGATTGACGTTCGGCTTCATCCAGTTCGCGCAGCACGTCCAATAGTAGAGATTGGAAGTTGCGAGTGATGGTGGACTCACTACTTGCCAAGGCCGAAGTGCGGACGGACCCTGAAGGCATGGCCAGAATCTCTCTGAGCGCGGCCTCTCCCTCGAGGTCGCCCCGTTTAGCGTGCACGACTTCACCGTCTCGAATATGCAGCTCGCCTTGAACCCGCCCTCCGATGGTCAAAGATATCGAACGTCGACCATAGTGGAACATCTGCAGCATGTCGATCAGGCTTAGGCCGTGGACGGTTCCCCGAAAGCCTCGTTCGCATTCGACGGCTTGTTGAATGGCAGTGAGCAATTGGTTGGACGTGAACGGCTTACACAATACCTGGACGGCGCCAAGTTCCACTGCTCGCTGATGATCTCTGGCTGTGGCGTAGGCACTCATCAAAATCGGGCGAGCGTTGGGGGCTTGCACACTCAGTTCCATCAGCAGGTCAATCCCATCCCGCTGTCCAATTCTCAGGTCGGTAAGCACGACGTCAAAGCTGGCTTCATGGACCTGAGAAAGTGCCTCGTCGACGTCCGGAACCGAAACGACACTGAACCCCTTGTGGTCCAGGTCCCGAGCGACCGCCGATCTCAGTTCATCGTCGTCTTCTACCACCAGTACGGAGGTCATCGTTTTCGAATCCTATCTGCGGCTGGCAGTGAAACCACGAAGCGAGCGCCCGTGTTTGGCGCAGAAGCTTCCAGCCACAAGTCACCGCCGCATTCTCGAGCAGCTTCTCGAGCCGTTGTCAGTCCCAGCCCGGTTCCCCCCGTACGTTTGGTGAAGAAGGGTTCAAACACGAGGGCGGCATCCGCGGGGGCTATTCCTGGACCGTTGTCTTGGACGGAGATATTGACCACCGCCCCCTTGTCCTTCTCCTCGAGCTTGGCGGAAACCTCGATCACTCCCCCCTCCGGGCAGGATTCGGCAGCGTTGACCAGCAGATTGACCAAGATCTGGTCGATGCTCAACGGATTGCCGAGAACGGAGTCGGAGTCGGCGCAGACGTTGGTGTGCAGCGTGTGGCGTTTCTCCCGATAAATGGGTCTAACGAGCGCCTGGGCCCGTCGAATCACACTTTCAACCGAAACCCGCTCGCTGACTGGCGGACCCAGCTTGGCGAAATCCAAGAGCCCGTCGACAAAACCCTGAAGTCTGGAACTTGCGGAATGAATCTCACCAGCTGTTGTCGCGACATCGGCCGGTGTCAGCTCGTCCACCGACTGAGAGAGAAAATCAGCGTTGTACAGGACGCTGGCGACAGCAGTGCGTACCTCATGCGCAATGCTCGCTACCAGCCGACCCGTGCACTCCAAGCGTTGCTGATGCAGCCTGCGCGACAGCTCAGCGTGCTTGTCAGAAACTTCTCGCATGAAGATGACTGCGTGATCTCCACCGAGTGCGTAACGGGTGCAGCCGAGTAGAGCGTTGCTCGATTGCTCTTCGGGACGCCACTCCACGGCTTGTCCAGTTGGGGCCGAGGTCAATTGACACCAGAGTGAGGCTGGTAACGAGTGCGTGTCGTTTTCGACGCGCACGCCCAAGCGTTCGAGCAGATGTTCCGCTCTTGGTGAAAGGCTGACCACTCTGCCCGAAGTGTCGCACACGGCGATCGGCGCCCCGATCTGACGCACATCGATGGAGTATCCGTTCCATGGAACAATGCCAGAAACCGGGCTGGGAGCATTAGCCTGCATACGAGTGTTATCCGCCAGTTAATCTGCAACGAGCACGCCAACCTCAACGCGGTGGGTCATGACGGCGGTCTTGCTCTAGGCTCTGGCAATTTCAGCCAAAACTCGCTGCACGAGATCCGTCAGGTCGTGGAAGCAGACGGCGCAACCCGACACTGGTGGCGGAAGTCGTCGGTGCTTGCTGGCGGATGCGACGGCGCGCATAAGCTCCGACTGGCGCTGCCCGCGTGGGTCTCGCCGAGGAGTCGCCGTGTCAATCTAGAGCAACTCACGCTAGACGCAACCGCCTCAATTTGTCTCTGAGCGTCGAACGCGGGATCCCGAGTCTTTCGGAAGTGAGGCTGATGTTTCGACCGGAACTTTCAAACGTCTCCAGGATGACCTCCCGCTCTAGTTCACGAAGCGTGAGATTGTGTCGGTGACTACTGCCAGAGAGATGGCGTCGACTCCCGCGTTCTTCGGCGATCGCTTGCCAGATGTCCTCCGCCCGCAGAGTGAGTCTGTTGGTTTCAGTCAAGCAACGCGAGAGGACGCGTTTGAGTTCATCAATGTTGTTGGGCCATGAATGTGATTGCAGCGCGCGCAAGCTGCTGGCACTGACAGATCTGCGTTTGTCGGAAGACTTGTGAAGCAGCGGGAGAAAGTGTTCCACCAAGATCGGGATGTCTGTCAGGCGCTCGCGCAGCGGCGGTACTTCGATCAGGATCGGGGCGAACGTCTGAAACATCACGGTGCCGTGGATCACTTTCGCGTGTTGTGCGCTGGTGGTGGACGACAGCAACCGGGGCCTAGGAGTGGACGGATTGCGCTCCCACATTTGTTGGAAAAACCAGCGGCTCGCTCCAGCGCTCAGACATTCGATGTCTTCGACGTAGAGCGTTCGGCAGTCCCCTCGGTCCATGATTTCACGAAGCGCGCGACCCTGATTTTCACCGGATAGTTCACGACAGCGCACGGTCGTCATGCGCATGGCGGGTGACGTCATCATGTGAATCGCCGCCGCCACTTGGGCCTTTTCCGTGCCGGGCTCACCGATCACAAGTACCGGAAGCTCACCTAGGCGAGCGGCGCCGTGGGCTTGATCGCGCACTAGCTGCATCTTGTGAGTCGATCCAACTAGAGCGACGTCGGTTGCTGGTCTTGACGCTGTGTCGACGATGGCGTGCCTCCTGCACCGCCATTGTCAGCAAATATCGGGCCGAACTTTTGGCACCAAGGTGCTCTGCTAGCGAACGCCGTACTTCTTGAGTCGATCGCGCAACGTAGACCGGGGAATACCGAGTTGGCGCGCGGCGCGGCTGAGGTTTTCGCCGCTTTCGCGGAAGGTTTGCACGATGAGCTCTTTCTCCAGCTCTGGCAACGAGGTGTGCCCACCTGCTGCATGACGCTCGGCGATATGCGCTAACGACGCGTGGTTGGCTACCGACACTCCGCTGCTTGACATGGGGCCGTCGGATTCACGTGACAGCAACACCGCTCGAACGGTGCCCGCCTCAACCACATCTGACGGGCTCAGCATCGCGGCATTTTCGATAACGCGACGTAGCTCACGGATGTTTCCTGGCCAGGAATAGGACTCCAAGTGTGGTATTGCGTCGGGGCTCAACGTTTTGACGTTGGCGCCATAACGTTTGCAGAACTCATTCAGAAAGTGGGCGCTCAGCTTGGGCAAGTCTCCGAGGCGCTCGACCAGAGGCGCCGTGCGAATCGCGTAACCCGCGAGGCGATAATAGAGATCGCTGCGGAACGTCGCGTCACTGCTGGAAAGGGTTCGGTTGGTCGCGCTCACTACACGCGCTCGGAAACGTCGGGTCTTGTTCGAGCCGACCCGGCGAAATTCCCTGGTTTCGAGCACCCGCAAGAGTTTCGGCTGCAGCGTGGAGGGCATTTCGCCAATTTCATCCAAAAACAGCGTTCCGCCGCCAGCTTCTTCCAACAGCCCGATCCGTGTCCCGCGCGCGCTCGTGAACGCACCCGCCTCGTGCCCAAACAGTTCACTCTCGAACAGATGGTCCGGTACGGCGGCGCAATTCAGCGTCACGAACGGCTCCATCGGCGCAGCCGAATCGTGGATGGCACGTGCTACTAGTTCCTTGCCGGTACCGGTTGCCCCTTCGATCAGCACGGCCATGTCTCGGAAAGCCGCCACGCACTGCACTCGGTAGCGGAGATCCGCCATTAGCTGGCTTTCGCCCAACAGGCTTGCCAGGGGACCTTCGGGTGGCGCGGCCGCCACTTCGGAGGTGAAGCTGCCTCGTTGACGCTTCTCCGAGGCTTGGCTTGCGCAGTGCTTGACCCGGTCCAATAGGACCTTGAAGTCGACGGGCTTTTCGAGGACCTCTGCGGCACCAGCGCGCATGGCCTGCACCGTTGTCTGCACGTCCAGGTATCCCGAATGCAAGATGACTTCAGGCGCGTCGGGACGAGAGCGCAGTGCCTCAAGCACCCCGAAACCGTCGACATTCGCCATTCGCAAATCGAGTAGGACTACGTCAAAGGTTTGCGCATCGAGGGCGGTGAGGGCCGTGCGACCATCGGCCGCCGCCTGCACGTTGAGTCCGACGCGGCGCATCAAGTGCACCAGTGCATTGGACAACTCTTGGTCATCGTCGACTACAAGCACCGCGATATCGCTAGAGCTATCCCGGCGCGAGTGTTCTCGTTCCGGTGTTCGTCCGACTTGTTTCGGAATGGCTATCTCTCCCCCGCACCCCAGCATCTTGCTTTTGGTTTAAACTCGCCGGCCCGCCGGGACAACTCCAATTAGCTAGCTTTTGAGATTGCTGAAACCTCGTTCATGTCGGAGCAGGGGGCTGGGCTAGCTGTTCACGTCAACTGGAATCCTCGCGTAAGGCGAGTGTCCCCTCTGCGTGAGGTTGGCTAACGACTGATAGTTCCAGGGTTTGCTCACTTCGACGCTTTCCAGGAGCGCACAGGGAAGTGACATCTCACCGTCGATGGCCCGCAATTATTGCTGGCGAAAACCGCCTCGGCTACGGGGCTGATGGCGAAATCCGACGGCCCGCTGGCAGGAGCTCGGGTACCCCGCATTCAGGCTCGGCGCGTCGAGTCGTCGCCTGCTCGCTACATGGCTACAATATCAGTCGGGGGTAGCATGGGCATTGAACTTCTTGGTGATCCTTCGCAGGCATTTCGGCTCGTCGACGAGCTGGGCAGCGACATGATCTCCATTCATTCGCGGGACGGGGCTTACTTGTTTGTTTCCACCGCTTGCGACCGCATACTCGGGTGGACGGCGAAACAGCTCCTGGGCACCAGTGCCCACGAACTGCTGCATCCTGACGACCCGAAACCGTTCGGCACAGACCAGGCATCGCTGGCGCAAATGACGGCAGCCCCTAGGCGCTTCCGGCACCGCATGCGCTGCAAGTCACGAGATTTTCGCTGGGTCGAGTCGACCTGCCGCTATCACGTGGTTGGTGATGTCGCGCAATTCATTTGTTTTACGCGCGACGCGCAATTGGAGGAGGAGGCTCGGTCGAGCCGCAGGGCAGCCGCCCTGGTGCTCGCCGAACAAGAACGCGTGGCCGTGGCCAGTGGCATCTTGGCGGCGCTCAATCATGAGCTGAACAACCCATTGATGGCTGCGTCCTTAGCGCTCGAAGCCGTAGCGGGAAGGGACGGCGAAGAAGACAGTCTGGAGCAAGCGAAAAAAGCGCTCAAGCGCATGCATCAGGTCATTCGCGAGCTGTCTTTGAGCGTTCGCGGCAGCTGGGAGGAGCGAACTGAGCTAGATGTCTCCAAAGTGACCGAGCAGGTGCTGTCGCTGCTACCTCAGAGCGGGCACTACAGAGTGCAAATCAAACTGCGCTCAGTCATCGTCTCTGCGTCCGAAACGCTGCTACTGCAATGCCTGTATCATATCGCCTATGCGCATCTCCTGGGCCTGCCAGCGGACGGCGACGAACTTTCACTATCGGTCGCCACATCCTCAACAGGGGGAGAGGCGATGGTCGCTATCGAAAGCAACGTGGTCACGCCATCCTCGCGAATGCGAGCCGATGTTGGCGCGCTACTACGCGGTGAAGGCGAGCGGGTGGACGGGTCACTGCAATTGGCTGAACGCCTGGCCCTGGAGCTGAATGGGGCCTTGAAGGTACAGCCAACGGCACACGGACTGGCCACCTACCTGACACTGCCAGAGCTGACCCGCCGCGCCTGAGCTCGTCGACAGAGCTGTATGAGTTCACGGCCCCGATCAGGAGTCGACTCTGTCAGGAGTTGACTCTGTCAGGAGTTGATGATGCCGCTCGGCGGGCCACCGGCAGCGCCAGGGATGGACTCCAGGTACTGTTGGACCGTGAACTCGAAGCCGGCTTCGGCGGCGATTTGCACCAGCGCCTCCGCCGCCTCTTCCTTGTTGGTTGCGTTGACGTTACGCATCTTCTCGCGAATCGCTGGGTCCTTGCGGACTTGCTCGAAGAAGGCCTTGATTGCAGGAGTCGACATGAGTTCGTTCGCTTTCTGAGGGGGGCGCTATTCGGCGTCTTGCGGTTGCGGCTCCGGGTGCATGTCCAACGGTAGTACTTTGACGGCGGCGGCGATCAGGGCGAGCGGCATCAGCATCACGATAGTACCGGCGATGATGCCTTCAGTCCCCCCGATCTGAATGTGGGACACGTAGTCGATGAATCCGCGGAAGCTCTTGCTGAACATCTGCCCGCCGACCACGACGTTCCAGCGCATCGAGAGCACTTGGATCAAGATCAACGTCGAGCCGACCGCTGCGATGGCGTTGATGGTGCCGGAGCTGGCGCGCTTGCGCATTGCCAGTGGAAGCGCGAAGAACGGGATCAGTGACCCAATATAGAGTTGCAGCCAGTTGTGCGTGAAGCTCAGCTTCTCGTGCATCAGGCGCTCCAGGATTGGCCAAGTTGAAGATGCCTCGTACGCCTTGTGCCACACCTGAAGTTGCTCAACCGCGATGGTCACGAACAGGAAGCCCCATAGGAAGCCAACCAACGTCCGCATCGTGTCCGGGTTAGTCGTCTTCTTTCGGAGCTTGGTCAGTGCCTGATAAAGCAAGATCTGAGCGGCGATACCTGAGACTACAGCCGAGAGCAGGAAGATGACGGGCGTGAGTGCAGTCGACCACCAGGGATTGGCTTTGACTGCACCGAAGAGAAATCCGACGTAGCCGTGAAGCAAGCACGCCATCGGGATGCCGATGAACGACAGTGCATTGATGATCTTGTGATCGACTTCTTTGGAGCCCTCAGTCAGTTCGGGTGTGCCCAGGCACAGTGCCTTGTAGATCTTGCCTTGCAGTCCAGGTCGCGACGAACGTTCAATGAACACCGGGCGATAAACGAACCAGATCTCCACAAACAACAGCACCAGATAAGCGTTGTAGATGGCGCCGAACATGAACATGGCCGAGGTAGGGCTTGGCGTGACGAAGATCAGCCAGGAATTTTCCGGGTGGTGCAAGTGCAGCTGCAGCGGCACACCAGCGATGCAGCAGAATGCGGTTGCTGCCACGAGTGCCAGCTTCGATACTGGTTGTAGCTGTTTGATCCCGAACACGTGATACAGCGCGGAGACCACGAACGCTCCGGCGACCAAACCCGTAATGTACGGGTAGATCACGATCATGATGCTCCACGGCGGATGCCATTCGTTGGGGAAGATGAAGTTGTCCATCAGATCACGTCTCCTGGAAGTCCGATGTACTTGAGTACAGGGTGGGCGCCCAAATGCTGTTTCAGCACGCTGGTCGGCAGTGTGGCGATCTTCTTGCTGATCTCACTCTCGGGGTCATCCAGCCTGCCAAACAGGCGGGCGCCCGTGGGGCATGCCTCGACGCAGGCTGTTTTTGCCTCGGGGTTGGTGGATGTGCGGTGGTAGCACCAATCGCACTTGTCAGCGTAGCCGGTGTCCGGGTTGATGAAGCGAATGCCGTAAGGACATGCTTGCACGCAGTAGGCACAGCCGATGCAGTGCTCCGGATCGACCAGTTCAACTCCTTCAGGTGACTTCAAAGACGCGTGCGTCGGGCAAACCTGGTGACAAGGTGCATCAGTACACTGGTTGCACAGCTTCGGCACGAAGTAGGACTTTTCTACCTTGCTGGCGTCCACCTTGTCCGGGTTATCCGGGTATCCAACCTCTGGCACGAGGTCGACCTTGATGGTGCCGTCCTTGAAGTGAATGTAGCGCTCCACCCAAGTGCGGGCGACTTTCTCGGGGACGCGGTTTTCCGTGCGGCATGCTGTCAAGCACTTGCCGGTTCCCACGCAGCGGTTGACGTCCACCAGGAAGCCAAAGATGGGCCCCTTTTGTTCCTGTTGCTTGGGTTCTTCACTGCACCCCAGCACTGTGAGCGTGATGGATCCGAGAGAGAATGTGGCTGCGGTCTTCAAGAACTCGCGCCGAGCGCCGCGTCCGTCCGACGTCTTCTCCAACTCGCGCAGCATCCACTCTTCATCGCTGCCGTTGTCGTGTTTGTTCCGTCTGAGTTTTACCAATGACATGGGTAGGCTCTCCAACTGTCTTCAGGGCAGGTCGCGCTCACGGCGCGGTATCATGCCCCTCGTGGCACTCCGAACAAACTTCGGGGCTCTTGGGTTCATCGGGCTCGTTCTCGTCGAGATGTTCCTTCACGACGATTTGCGCAAACTCCGTAGGCATGCCCACGGTCTTCTCGTGGCACACCAAGCAGGCTTTCTTGTTCTTGGTGTTGTACAAGTCCTGCTTTGTCAGAAAATTCAGGTCCCATTGCGCCGCTTTGGTGATCGCAACGCTGGAGTCTTTCTCGTGGGCGGCGGCCTCCTGCATGTGCTTCGTCCCGAGCCCATGGCAGTGGTAGCAGCGCACGGTCTTGTGCAACGCCTCTTTGCGCTCCTCGCCGACTTCCGCGTGACACTTCAGGCATTGCGAGTCCGCCGGAATGATGGGCTCGTACTTCTTCTGCAGCATGGGGATTGCGTCAGCGCGATAGGGCCCGGTGGCGCCGAAACTTTCCGGCACCAAGAGACTGGTCAATAACTTGAATCCCAAGCCGCCGACCGCCAGGAGCCCTAGCAGCGTCCAGGCGTGCCGCGTGTCGCGCGAGAACAGCCGATTCAACATTCTTCTCGATCCTTCTGTTCGCCGGCAGGGAGTTCCGGTGGCAAGGGGGGCACCGGTCGAGTGGCGAACCTAGCGAGAGCGACTAATAGCGGATCGCTCAGATCTTGCGACAAAAAACCTCAGGCATTTCACGATGAAGTGGCGGAATCGAGAACACGGCCTGTCACGCGAGGCCAAGTGTGGGCACGGGTGCGCCGGACGGTCGGAAACGGTGAAAATTGTTCGCGGATATCGAAACCGAACCAACTCGATCAAGGTACCGAGGTATCGCCGCTGCAGGCTCGCTGAGTCACACCGAAGAACCTCTGCGGCACGCACCCGAGCCCGGTCACGTTATCCCATAGCCCGCACTCGTTCATCGGAGTGCAGCACGGCTCCAACGTCGCCCCGTTGTACGGGGGGGGCTCGAGCACTTCGCGGTCACACAGCAACAGGGGCCCGCTGTCGTCTGGGGGACGAGGTGAATTGACAGGCAGGCAGGCGGGCGCGTTAGGCAGCGCAGCCCGTGGATTGAGCCCACACGCCAACGCTCCCGCGGTCCCAGCTGCACCGGGCGGTGGAGGGGGACAGCAGGCAGCGAGGATCACCTCGCCATCGTCGAACGGCTGGCATTCGGTGCCGTCGCAATCGATCACCTCATCGGGTGGCATGTCGTCGGGCGGCATGTCGTCATCCACCGGGGGATCCACAGTCGGTCGACATTGCTCATCGCATTCCTGGGCGCTCTGCCCCTCGCATCGACATTCATCAACGCAGCTTTCGCAGCCAGCACAGGCATTGTCGGGCGCGCAACCCTGTTCACATTCGAGAACGCAGCCCTGGAACAGGCCCCCCTGGCAGACACATTCTGCGAAGCAGTTGTCGCAAGCCTGGCAGTCGCTATCGGGAGTGCAGGCCTCCGAAGGGGCTTCGTTACCGCAAGCTTCCTGGCACACGCTGAAGCTGTCGCCGGAACAAATACACTGCTCGAAACAATCGGGACAGTCTTGGCAGCCGTTGTCCGGAGTGCACTCGGCGCTGTCATCGTCGGCGCCGTCATCATCGGTGTCGTCTGCCGAGTCATCCCCGTCGTCGTCATCGTCTGTGCTGTTGCCCTCGCAAGCATCGAAGTGCTCTTCGGTCGTGCATCCGTCACAGTCTTCGTCCGGGGTGCAGCCTTCGTATCCGCCTTTGGGGAAAGGCTCCGTGTCGAGTGTGCGGTCTTCCAGGCCGAGAATACTGGAGCAGGCGACTGCCGCCGCGACAGTGGCCAGGACGGCGGCCGGCCCAAGCAGGGTGCGCTTTGAACTGGGCGAATTAAGTAAGCGGTGTAATACCCCCATTAGCCCGCCAGCTTAGCAGACCAGCGCAAGAACTGCCGGGTTTTGCCTGTCCAAGGCGGGGCGCGTGCCCTCAGAAAGCTATGCCTCCCGAAACCGACACCTCCAGTACTGATTTCGAGCGCAGCGTGCTGCAGCCGCTCCTGGACACCTACGTCTCCGCACAACCGGAGATCGAGTTGCTGCGCCGGGCCTGGGCAAAAGTGAGCGCCTCCGGCGACGCCGCGCTTCAGCGGCAAGCGTTCGACGCGGCTCGATTGCTCGCAGAGCTGCGCGCTGATCCCGAAGCCATGACCGCAGCGGTGCTCGCGCCCGTATGCAACCACAGCGCTGAGTCGTCGCTGACTGACGGGGATTGGCCAACGTCAGTGATTGAATTGGTAGGGCTGGTCAACAAGCTGCGCGGCATCCGCTGGCATCGCATCGGGGATGAGGCCGCGGAAACCTTGCGCAAGATGTTTCTGGCGATGGCGCAGGACGTGCGCGTCGTGCTGATCGTCCTCGCGCTGCGAGTCGCGCTGATGCGAGCGCTAGTCGCTGAAGCAGACTCCGGCGCCGAAGCGGAAGATGGACAAGACGAACTGGCGCAAGAAACGCTCGACGTGTTCGCGCCATTGGCGAACCGTCTCGGTATTTGGCAGTTCAAGTGGGAGCTGGAAGACAGCGCATTCCAGCTGCTAGAGCCGGAGGTCTATCGAGATCTCACTCGTCGTCTGGCTGAGACCAGCCGGCAACGTCAGGAGTTCGTGGCGCTAGTGGTGTCCGCGCTCGTTAGACAGCTGGATGAGGCGGGCATTGCGGCCAAGGTCAAAGGACGGGCGAAGCACACCTTCAGTATCCACAACAAGATGCAACGTAAGGGGCTGAGCTTCGAGCAGCTGTACGACGTCAGTGCGGTGCGTATCATCACCAAAGACTTGCAGAGCTGCTATGCGGCGCTCGGGGTAGTGCACTCTGTTTGGGTGCCCGTGCCCAACGAGTTTGACGACTACATTGCCATGCCCAAAGGCAACGGCTATCAGTCGCTGCACACTGTAGTCATGGGACCGCGCGGCAGGCCTGTGGAGATACAAATCCGCAGTGAGGCCATGCACGAGTTTGCCGAGTTTGGTGTGGCCGCCCACTGGGCGTACAAGGAGGGCAAGTCTGCAAAGAAGCTGGCGCAAGACAAGTTCATGCTGCTGCGTCAGCTAATGGATTGGGAGAAAGAGCTGTCCGATCCCAAACAGTTCGTACAGTCCATGCGCACCGAGCTGTTTCAGGACCAGGTGTTCGTGTTTACGCCCAACGGTGATATCGTGGATTTACCGGTTGGTGCCACTCCCTTGGACTTTGCTTATCGCATTCATACCATGGTTGGTCATCGCTGCCGCGGCGCTCGTGTGAACGACAAGATGGTGTCGCTGGATCATACTTTGAAGACTGGCGATCGAGTGGAGATCCTGACGCACAAGGAACCGCATCCCAGCAGAGATTGGCTCAATCCGGCGTTCGGCTACCTGAGGACTAACAGCGCGCGAAACAAGGTTCGACTTTGGTTCAGGGAGCAAGAGCGCGACGACGCCGAACAGGCGGGGCGCGAAGTGCTCACGCGCGAATTTTCGCACTTGGGGCTCAAGCACGCCAACTTCAAGAACGTTGCGGCAGCATTGAAGTACAAGACTCTGGAAGAGCTGTTTGCGGCAGTCGGCTACGGTGACCGTAGCAGTCAGTCGGTGGCCGCGGCGGCACTGCAAATAGAGCGCGAAAAGTCAGGACCGCTCGAACCACCCGTTCCGCCGAGTACACCCTTTGGGCGCACGCGAGCTGCCGCCGGAGGGCTGACAATCGGGGGAGTGGCAGATATCCAAGGCAAGCGTGCTCGCTGTTGCCGTCCGGTGCCCGGTGACCGAGTGATTGGTTTTGTGACGCGTGGGCGCGGGTTGATCATTCATCGCACGGATTGCGTCAACATCGTCGAGTGCGACGAACCAGAGCGGTTGATCGAGATCGATTGGGGAGGAACCCCAGACGACAAGTACACCGTGGAGATCAAGGTGCGCGCGGAGGACCGAAGGGGTCTGCTGGCGGAGTTGCTTCAGCTGCTTTCTTACCACGGGGTGGATGCCGTCAGCGCCAAGACTCAACCCGTGCGCGGCGACCAGTCGCGCGATGGGGAAGTCACATTTCGTCTGACTCTGCAGTTTCGCAGTGCGGACCAGCTCAGCCACGTGACCCAAAAATTAGCTCAGCACGCTAGCGTGCTGGAGGTAGTGCGAGCGGGCGCCAAGCAGCGCGCTTGAGGGTCACCTCATGACCCGCGCTTGGAAATGACTTCGATCGTCTTCTTGAACTGCTCTGCGAGACTGGGGCACAGCGCTTTGCAGGGCTTTCTCTTCTTGTAGCCGCAGCCCTTGCTAGTCCCGCTCGCCAGATTGGAGAGAATGCGAATGCTGCGCTCGTCCCCCACTTCTTCTGCGCGCTTCAACAACGGTAGGCGCGCTTTACACGAGTTTTGGTTGTGTAGATCGAAGGCTATCTCCAGAGCCGGAGTGAAGTTCTTGCGGGCCGCGGGTTTCGCCAAGTAGCGCATGATGTCGTCGCGCTGCGAAGGTTTTGACAGAGACAGTTGGTAGAGCATGTCCGTGCCTTCGGTGCCCATGTGTTCGCTCATCAGCTGATACGCGAGATTTGAGGCCGGCGGACTTTTTGCGCTCGTGCGTCGGATCATCACCTGTAGGTTCTTGTCTTTGATGGCGTCTGGGGAAGCGGCGAATAGTTGCTGCATGGCTTTCATGGCCTCGCTCAATCCGGACGCACGACTGCCATGGTCCATGACCAATGCCCGCAGCACCTTGGGGTCTTTGGGGTACTTCTTTTCGAGCTCTTCGAGCGCGGATGTCCCTTTGGCGACCGCCGAGGAGAGCTCAGAGGAGCTGGCCAGTGCGATCTCTTCTTCTTCGACAGGCTCGGGCTCCGGGGCCTTCTCTTCCGGGGCAGCAGTGGCAGTGGCCTCGACGGCGGGGGCCGCGGAAGCGGCGCTGATTGCTGCGGCGCTGCTCGCCGGCTCGGTTGCCATCTCTGGCGTTGTCTGCGGAGCCAACGCGATCGTGGCCCAGACCGGGTGCGTTTGCCTCAGTTGCAAGCCACCATAGAGCACGGCTCCACAGAGCATCGTTCCAATCGCGAATAAACCGGGACCGAACAGGGCGCGCCTCGTTCCGGAGGTTTCGCCCGTCGCCCAGCGTTTGCGGATCCAAGTCATGCCAGCGACGATCAGCGCGACTAGGAACAACAGCGCGCTCCAGCCTGGCCAAGCCAGGCTGGCGGGATTGCCGAGTACGGAGCCGTCAATGAAGCGCAGCGCGAGCGCCGCACTGCCGTAGGTCAACAAACCAGCTAGCACCGGGGCTTTCACTTGCTGCAGTAGGCCCACCACGCGAGCGGTGCTGCTCCACACGTTGTTGCTCAGCTTGCGCAGCAACAAGATTACCGGAGTAAGTAGCGTGCCGACGACCACCAGCACGGACAAGAACACTTCGGTCTTGCTGAACGGCCAATGACCGGCGAACACGTAGACCGTCCCCGTGACGGCCGCTGCCAGGCTCGTGGTCAACACCGTCGCCCCCGCGAGCGTGTACAGAATCAGTTGGCTACGAGCTGTCGTCACCTCATCCAGATCCGCACTAGATGGGCTGAGCGCTCGCGAGGCCGGGCTTGCCAATTCTCCGACGTCAAGTGCCAGCAGCGCGTCGCGGAAGGCCTCCATGTTCGGGTAACGCTCGCTCGGTTTCTTGGCCATCGCCTTTTGGATCACCATCTCTAGATAGACGGAGACCGCGGGGTTGAGCGTGTGCGGGCGTGGCGGGTCGTAATTCATGACTGCCAGCAGCGTCGCTTGCGGTGTTTCTTCGTTGAAGGGAGGCCTACCGGTCACGGCGGCGTAGAGGATGGCTCCTGCACCATAAACGTCGGTCAGATTGTCAGTGCGCTCTCCGCGTGCTTGCTCGGGCGCCATGTACGACGGCGTGCCCATGATCATCCCGGTCTTGGTGAGTGAGTTGTCCGAGCCGTCGGTGAATCGGGAAAGACCGAAGTCCAGAACCTTGGCTTGCGGGCGCTGGGTGTCCGCGCCGCCGAGCAAGAATACATTCTGAGGCTTCAAATCACGATGTATCACGCCACGTTCGTGGGCCGCGATCAGCGCGTCACACACTTGGAGCACGACATGAGTGGCCAGCGCGGGTTCTAATGCACCGCGCTCTTTGATCAGATCCGCGAAATCCATCCCCTCGAGGAATTCACAAACCAAGAACGGCCAGCCCTGATCCGTAACCGCTACGTCATACACACCCACGACGTTGGGATGGGAGATGCAGGCAGCCGCTTCTGCTTCCCGGCGAAAGCGAGTTCGGACTTCCGGTTCTCGCGAAAACTCTGGATGCAGCACCTTGAGCGCAAAGCGCTTGTTGCTGATGCGTGTGTGCAGGGCTTCGTACACCCTCCCCATCCCGCCTTCACCGATGATGCGCGTGACCTTGTAGGTGCGCTGCAACGTCTGGCCAACGAGTGGATCGTCGACATCGTTGGGTGGTGGTGGATCACTCCACTGCGTCTCGAAGGCGTCCGGTGGTTTCATGCTTTCCGGGCGGGGAGCGATCATGCGCGTTTCGATGTCCGAGTTAGCCATGGACCGCGCAGCCCCACTTCTTGCTCGCTTGAGCGCTTGAAGGGCCCCGAGTGTACACTCGAGACAGCGAATCGACTGCTGCGTCCAACACCCCTGTCACGCGACTTTCGGCTATGAGGCGGCATTGGCACGTTCGTCAGAGATACGAGCGTGCTCCATCAGTATCTGACCCAAAGGCATCTGGATGGTGTCAGGGCCGTCGACGTCCGTGGCTACGAACTCGAATCGACCCCGGCCGTAGTCCAGTAGGTCGAACATCGCTTCTTCGCCGCGAGTGGCCGAGTCTAGTTGCGGGGACTTGGCTCTTACCGGACGCCCGTCGCGAAGTTGGATCAGCGAGCCTTTGGGTTCCAGATGCAGCACGCCGCTTTTGCGCTCCAACTCCAGAAACGAAAGCAAAGCTGGAAGACTCACATGCTCCAGATCCCCGCGCAGAGAGTTGTCCGTCGTCGGCACCAGCGAGTGCATGCCGACTTTGTGGCGCTGAACTACGCGGTCGACTCGCGCCACTAGGACCTCCGGCGAATACGGTTTGGCGAGGTAGTCATCGACTCCTAGGCGATACCCGCGCAGGCGGTTGTCTTCACTGGAGAGCGTGGTGAGGAATATGAATGGCACGTGCTTCAAGTTCGGTCGAGCGCGCACCATGCGTAGAAGTTGCCAGCCGTCGGCCTTGGGCATTTGTACATCGCTGAGGATCACATCCGGCTCGCACTTGAGACACAAAGCCAGGCCCGCCAGGCCATCATTGGCGATGTGCACTGTGTCCCCTCGTCGTAGAAAAGGTGCACTCGCAATCTCACGTTGTGCTTCACTGTCATCAACGACGACGATCACCAAGGGGCGACTCTGTGGTTCGGCTTGGTTGATCACCTCGGAGGGATCCGCACCGACGATGAACGTCTCCAGGAGTTTCTTGGCTTCGCCGTCGTCGAAGCTCACTTGAGCGGTGTGCCCTCCCGCAATTTCCGTCAGCTCAGTCACGACTGCAGGGATGGACACCGTGGCCTGTTGTTCGACGACCTCGAACTTGACGATCACCTGCGTGCCGGGAGGCAAAGGCTTGACCGTTTTCACGCGCATCTTCCCGGACGAAAGTCTGCTCGAGTACGCGAGCACAAGGTCGTCGTGTTTTTCAAAGCGGACGACGATGGCGGATTGGGTCACAAACTCCTCAGTCTCTTCAGGAAAAATGCGCGAGTGATGAATCTACTTCAGCTTGACACGGCACCTGCGGACTGCCCGAGCGATTTGGCGGTTTCAGCTGAGCAAGTCGTCAAAGTTGGCCTGCTAGTTCAACGGCACGTTTGGCGCAGCCATAAAGTACTTCCATAGCGTTCGGCGCCAACTGGGATCTACCAGTAGCACCATTATCCCACTTCAGCTGACATGCGCGGTGTCAGCTATTGAGCCAGCCCTGGCGTACTGGGCGTTGGCGCCGAGCCAACCCGGGCTCTTATGTAGGTTCCGTTGCTGCTGGCGACGTTGCGGGTTCAGTAGCGTACGGGTGGTTGGACGGGCAGCTGAGGTTGTGGGTAGCGGGCGTATATCTGTGTCCGCAATTCGGCGAGGCGTTGCCTCAAGGGAACGATGAACGAAGCGCTGACGGTCATCGTCTTGCCCTGGTTTGCGCGCGTGACGTGCCATTTGGAAAGGCTGAGTCTGGCTGCCGCACGCACGAACTCCACGCCCAAGTTTCCGTACTTGGAGCGAGCCTGCATTAAGCCGAATGCTTTGCAGGTCAAGTCGACCTCTTCGCGGGTCATGTTGCCGATGTGGATCTCGTCTTCGAGGAAGCGACGAATGATTTGGCCGCGTCGCCGCACCAAGAAAATCACCATGATCAAGAAGGCCAGCACGAACAAGAACCAGAGCGGCAACGTGATGAAGAACAGCGCTTCACCGACGAAGCCTGCAAACACGGCGCTTCCGTTCCACGCGGCATGCAGGAATACTGCGCCCCCGTATCCCAGCAGTGGCGCCAGGTAACGCAAGGCAGGCGTTGTCGTCTCCCGCGCAATGCCGATGCCGATGCCGAACATCGAAGTATACAGTGGGTGTCCCCAAGGAGCCAAAACGCCTCGGATGATCAGCGTCGCGGCAAAAGCTTCCGCGCCCTGTTCCGCCGCACGGGCGTAGTACACGATGTTCTCGATCATCGCGAAACCCAGGGCCGTGAACGTGGCGTACATGATGCCATCCACCACGCCGTCGAACTCTCGCCGCAGAAATATGAAGACGCCGAAAACGCCGAGGCACTTCCAAAACTCTTCTACCAATGGAGCACTGACCACCGCGCCGACGATTTGACCCACCTTCGCATCGAACAGGCCTGTGGCCAGGGCCTGCACGAAGGAGTTGATCAACGCCGAGAAGCCACCCGCGGCGAAACCGCCCCAAACCAAACACCCCAGAAGGGCATACCAGGGTTCGGGATCATAGCGGTCGAGCAGGCGCGGCACAGTGAGATACATCAAACCCGCTGGGACGGCGAATACCGCGCCGGCGAGCATGGCCAAGTAGGCGCCGCCCGGATTCTTCGAGAACAGGGGGGGCACCAAGAACATCGCGGCCAAGAGCAGCGTGCCCAGGGCGACCCCCACCCAAAACAAAGCGAGCCCGACGTTCTGGCGCTTATGGTCTGGATTGGGCAGGTTCACAATGCTGGCTTCCGTCAGAAAGTACTGGGGTCGCTGGTCGCTAGCGCCTGACGTGCGGTGGTGAAGTCGAAACCCGCTCGTGCAAGTGCTGCGAGATCCTTGCGAGCGCGGTCTGCGCTCGTTTCGGAACGCCGATAGGGTCCCAGACGCCGGCGCTTGGCGTAGGCAATCGCAGCTGTCAGCTCAGTCTCTTCGCTGGGCTCTGCATCCAGGATTGCTTGGTCCGCGATCAGTTCCGGGATCCCCTTTTTACGCAGTTTCATGCGAATCGCGCGGGTCGATGTGCCACGCCGCCGATACTGTCCGACCAGGTTGTTTGCCAGGCGTGCGTCGTTCAGCATGCCTGAGCGCTGGTAACGCTCCAGTAGTTCGGTGATCCCCTGCTGAACCATCGAACGGAGCCGCTGTCGTTCTTCCGCCGCAACCTCTTCTTTGGCGAGCTTGCGGTCCATCTGACGTGTGAGCACTTGGCGCAAGTTGGCCACGCTCGAGTCGAAGCGGTTGAGGTAGTTGGTGGCAGCCCGCTCGACCAGCTCTGCGTAGCGCCCACCCGGATCAGCCATCGCCAGGTCATAGCTCGCGGCGCCCTGGGTGCCAACTTGTTTCCCACTGGGCATCAAGTAGGATCTCCCGCGTGACGACACCCCGGATCCAGCCACATGTGGAAATCGAGTCGATTCAAGCGTTGCAGGAGCATCTGGCCCGACAGCGATCGCTGGCCAGCTGTGTGCTGCAGGGGTTGGATCTGCGCGGGCAGGAAGCGTTGCTGCAAGGCGTGGTGCTATCCGACACGGTGGTGATCGGGTGCCAGCTGCCGAAAGAGCTGCTCCGGACATTCGCGGACGCGGACGTCTTGGTATTCCCGGAAATGCCTGAGGTTCCGTTCGGCTACCGAGCGAGGTTATACACCGGCGAAGAATTGTTCGATGCGTACCAGCCGGGCCATCACGAAACCTACGCGCACACGTTCGATGCCAAAGTGTATGAGTTCTACCGACTCAACGGAAAGTCGCGCTGCAGTAACGCGCGCACCACCTTGGCCTACCGTTTGCACGATCATGGCATCACGGACGCGCTGCAGGCATTCGTTCAAGGGAGGAAGCTGGTCGCGATCATGGGCGGCCACAAGATGCTGCGCAATGAGCCGGCCTATCTAAAAGTGGCGATGTTGGCGCGAGAGCTCGCAGCCAACGGATACTTGTTGGCAAGCGGCGGAGGACCCGGAGCGATGGAGGCGACGCATCTGGGCGCTTGGTTTTCGAGGCGCAACCAGGCGGAGCTGGAGCAAGCGATCGGTCTGCTTTCAAAAGTGCCGAGCTACAAAGATGTCGGCGGTTGGCTCGACACCACGTTCGAGGTGCTCTCGCGTTATCCGCGAGTCGAGGGCCAGGCCGATAGCCTCGGTATCCCCACATGGCTCTACGGGCATGAGCCGCCGACGGCCTTTGCCACCCACATTGCCAAGTATTTCGCCAACAGCGTGCGCGAAGACGGACTCTTGGAAATCGCGACCCACGGCGTGATCTACTCACCCGGCAGCGCAGGGACCATTCAAGAGGTCTTCCAGGACACGACGCAAAACCATTATGAGACGATCGGCTTTGCTAGTCCGATGATCTTCCTGGGGAGCGAGTTTTGGACGCGGGAGCGCCCTGTCGTGCCGCTCCTGATGGCCCTTGCGGAGGGGCACGCGTATCGTGACTTGATCCATGTGACTGACGAACCCGAGCGTGTGGTCGAACTGATCACCCGGTTTGAGCCGCCAGCCACGTCGTCTTGAGCTCGCGCTCGTCAGCCGACACCTGACGCTAGTCAGCCAACAGAGATCAGTTCGATTTCGAAAACCAATGTCGAGTTTGGGGGGATGACAGGCGGAAAGCCGCGCTCTCCGTAAGCGAGCTCCGGAGGAATGGTCAGCTTGCGTCGGCCGCCGACTTTCATGCCGACCACGCCTCTATCCCAGCCTTGGATGACGCTGCCTGCGCCGAGTTGAAACGAAAACGGCGTGCCGCGGTCCAGAGAGGAATCAAACTTGGAACCGTCTGTGAGTGTACCTGTGTAGTGCACACTCACCTTCTTGCCCGTGACCGCTTCATCACCACTTCCAACTTGTAGATCTTCGCTTTGCATGCACTCTGGCGTAGCAAACTAGCGCCAACACATCCAGCACGGCGCGCAATATCGCACTCCTGGGCACCTCGGAACTGTTGTGCGGTGGGGGCGTGGCTGAACTCTGGCAATTCTGTTGCGGCTGAATCGGGCACCGACGTTCGCTTGACCAAGCATGCAATTGGCTCACGCTTGAAATTGGTGTGGGCATAGCGTCGGTGCAGCGAAGGAACAGAGAGTGAAAGCGACAATCAATCTGATCGGGCGAACGGGATTTGGTGCGTGCTTGTTGGTGGGGGGCGTCAGCTGCGCATCATCCGAAAGACAAGTGCAGTCGCTGCCTCCTCCGCCGGTAGAGAAGGAAGAGGCGGCTGATCCGACCTTTGGTGCCGAGGAGGCGCCCAAAGCTGAGCCTGTTGCAGCGGAGGCCAAAGCCTCGGAGCCTGAACCTGTCGTGGAGACGAAAGTTGAGCCGTTCACGGAACTCCCGGTGTGCGCGTCACGCGACCAAAAGGGGGACGACAAACAGCCGTGTTACCCCCCGGCTGAGTTTACGAATAGGCTTTGCAAAGGTTCGTACCCCGGCGTCTCGATCGCGATGTTCGAGAAGAGTGCTGGGTGGTCGCGCGGCTACATCCGCATGGAGCAGGTGGACAGCGTCAACACGCTAGGTGGTCCCGCGAGCGACGCTAAGTTGGTGTTCTCTGAAGAAGTGATCGTGTTGCGAGAAACGGGATCGGGGGGCGGCGCCATGCAGGTCAGCAACGGCAAAGGGTTCGTCGTGCTGCGTTGGGACGGCACCTGCGCCACCTTGGACGAGCACGAGCTGGTGCCATGGATGCCTGCCTTGCCGCAGCATCCACCGTTTGTGTGGGGATATATCGACACCAACATCCAGAAAGCTCTCCTAGCTAATCAGCGCATCGCCAAGGCACGAGGCAATCAGCGCAAGCTGTGCCGCGGGGGGCGCTTGAACAAGCGCTCGGATACTTGTCAAAAGGCAACCGGAAAGTTGCGTGAATCCATTGTGCTGGCTGTGAGGACGGGCATCCAGCTGCCAACCCCGGAAAACTTGCCGTAGTCGTCGGAGCTTTGCTTCTGGACCTGCGGAAACCACTGGGCGCGAAGTGATGGTTCAGGTGCACCCTAGCGTATCGAGACGCGTTGCACTAACTGCATGCTCGACCTATGCGCATCCAGCTCTGGCGGCTCACCGTCGTGCTGTCGCTCGCCAGCGTCGCGGCTTCAGCTCAGACTCCCGATAACCAACAGACCGATGCTGTGGGTGCACCTGCCGCGGCTACTGGCGAGCAGCCTCCAGCGGCTCCCCAGATCACCATGCCCGAGCTGCTGCGACCCCTAGCCCCGGAATACCCGTCGACTGCAACGGGTGATCAGCGGGTGATACTCGCAGTCACTTTGGATCGCGATGGTCGCGTGCAACGGGTGGAAGTGTTGAGCGGGGCGGAGCCCTTCGCCTCCGCCGCAGTGCGTGCTGCTCGGGCGGGGCGTTTCACGCCAGCGCTGAAGGACGGGCAGCCAGTGTTCGCGAAGATCAAGGTGGCCGTTGATTTCGTGTATTCGGTCCCGGAAGCTCCCGAGCCACCGGCTGCCGCGGTCGAGGCCAGGCCTGCGGCAGCGCCAGCCGATGCCGCCCCGCCGACACCCGAGCCCCAAGACGACATCGACGTGGTCGTCACCGCACCGCGAACGGACCACTCGGAACGGGCCATCAACCGCGCGGAGGCTCGCGTGATGGCCGGAACGTTCGGGGATCCGCTACGCGCGGTCGAGATGCTGCCAGGCATCACGCCTTTGATTTCCGGGGTGCCATACTTCTTCGTCCGAGGGGCCCCGCCTGGCAGTGTGAGTTTTTACATCGATGAAGCCCGCATCCCTCAGCTTTACCACGTGGGGCCCGGTTCATCAGTGTTGCACCCGCAGTTTGTGGATGCGGTGGCGCTGCGCTCAGGCCCGTATCGTGCCCGCTATGGCGACGCAACTAGCGGCGTGGTCACCACGCGCGGGACGACGCAGTGGCGTGCTCGCTGGCGGCCCGACGATGGCTAGTCGGCGGCAAGGTTCTTGGTTAGAGCACCACCATCACGCGGCGGATGCGCCGGGCAAGAAAAGCGGAGGCGGGGCTCACCAAGGAGGTCGGGCAGTGGCGGGGTGGCGGGAAGCGACCGGCGCGGCGGAAGATCGTGCGCGCCGCCTCGTTGCCCGCCTTGGCCTGGTCGTAGAGGCTCTCGAGGATCACCTGTGCGGAGCCCGAGGCCGTGCGGTGCATGTCGAGCGCCACCCCGGCCTCGCGCACAACCTTCAGCTTTTCCAGGCTGACTGGCGGCAGGCCCAGCTCGGGCCCGAAGCGCTCCAGCGCCTCGTAGGTCACCAGGG
>JBNLEN010000005.1:31284-85072 GCA_050304975.1 Polyangiaceae bacterium | reverse complement strand
CGACTTTGGTAGCTGTTGGCTTCGCCGTTTGAGGAGTCAGCCCCTCGGCATCAGCTGCATCGGTGGTGGCTTGGCTGCCTCCGGCGGTGGCAGTGCTATTAGTGGGCGACCGCAGGGGATGTCGGCTGTCTGCGCCCACCAGCGGGCGTTCACATGCCGCGCAAACGAGCAGGCTGAGGCCAACGCCCAATGACAACCCGCGCGGATGTTTCATGACCACGCAACGCGTCAGCGCACCAATTCGACGCCGGTGGCCACGAGACGCACCTCATTGGCTGAGCCGTCCTCGTTCTTGTCCGTGAAGACGGCACCCTCGGACTCGTAGTGGTCGACATGAGACTTGCTGATGGTCTTCATCTGGACTTCGCCCTGGAGCGTGGCTTGCGAGCCAGCCGCGTCCAACGGGACGAAGAAGCCGTAGTCTTTGAACGTCACCCGGCAGCCTGGCGTGCCCTTCTTCTTGCTTTCCGCCAGTTCCATCCAACAGCCCTTGTTGCTGCAGGCCTTACGCACGAGTCCCGTCGTCTTGATGGTCTTGCCTTCAAACTGCTTAGGGTCTTTGAGGATTGCCGCCAGAGCATGGGTGGGAGCGTCGCCCAGGGGAGCGCCGCGGCGGATGACCGCATCTTGTGCCTTTGGGGCCTCAGCGGCGGCGGAAGCCGATGCGGAGCTTTCAGAGCTCGATGTGTCGGATTCTTGTTCGGACTTTGAGCTCTGACAGGCGCTGCTGGCTATCAGCGCGAGACCCAGCAGCCACGTCGCGGACGGTCGATTCATGTCGCCAAGTATAGTCAATTCTCTTCAGAAAACAGGGGCCGACAGCGGTTTTGGGCGATCTGCGCTGTGAGCCGGCGCGAGGTTTTACCGCTGGCGGTGGTGGGCAGGGAATCGAGCCACACGACCTGCCGGGGGCGCCTGAACCCCGCCAGCTGTGCGCTCACGAAGGCGCGCAGCTCTGGGGGCTGGATCGAGCCTTGAATAGCGACCGCCAGCTGCTGGCCCCACTCGGAGTGGGGCATGCCGAATACACTCGCGGCCAAGATCTGCGGATGCTGAAGCAATACGCTCTCGATCTCTTCGGGGTGGACGTTTTCCCCACCGGTGATGATCACCGCATCGCTGCGCCCTTGAACGTGCAAGTTGCCGAAATCATCCCAGTGACCGATGTCGTTGGTCTGAAAGAAGCCGTCCCCGTCCAGCGCCGGACGTGGCTGACCGTCTTGCAGGTAGGCCGAGAGCAGCGCCGGGCTGCGAACCCAGATTTGAGTTTGCCGCAACTCGACTTCATATCCAGCTAGCGGTTTGCCGCAGCCCAATTGTCCGCGGTTGATACTCCCGAGTTCTTGAGTTGTGACTTGTGAACAGCATTCGGTGAGGCCGTACGTGGTCAGCACAGGATACCCCGCGTCGGCGGCTTGTCGCAGCAGGGCGTCGGGGGCTGGCGCGCCACCGAGCAGCATGGCGCGTAGATACTCTGGACAAGGGAGTTGAAGCGCGAGCAGGCGCGTGAGTTGCGTGGGGACCAGGGATAGCAACGTGACTCGGTGCTGCTCGACCAATGCGTGCAATTCTTTGGGCCGAAGACCCGCGCTCGGGGCGATGACGAGGGTGCGCCGCGCCAGCACGCAGCGCAGCAAGATACTCAGGCCGCCCACATGGGCCAGAGGGAGCGATAGCAGCCAGCGATCGGCGTCGAACCAGCCGAGGTTTTCGGCGCTGGCGGTTGCTGAAGCGATGAAGGCACGCTGGCTCAAGACGGCGGCCTTCGGACCACCAGAGCTGCCAGACGTGTGCAGGATTGCAAGTGCGACTTCCGGATCGCGCCGCTCGGGCTGAGTGAGCTCCGAAAGGTTGCCGGTGCCGGACTTCGGCAAACTCGACGGCAGCTCCAGCCAGTTGGCTCCTGCGTTGAGCACCGCTGCATGGCAGTCGGTTTCGGTCCACCGCGGGTGCAGCAATAGGGCTGGGACACACAGCTCCGCCAGCGCCAAGATGCCGAGGATTGGCAGCAGCTCACTGCTGGCGACCAGGGCGATAGGCTGGGCCTGATGCGGTTTGACGCCAGCCTCCAACAAGTGCTCCACGACCCCGCTCACCCACTCAGTCAGTTGGGTGTAGCTGATGCTGGTGCCGTCGGCAGTGATCAGGGCCGTGCGCTGTGTGTCAGCCTCGAGTAGCCAGCTCATGATAGTTCCAGCCCAAGTCCCGGGGAGCCGGATTTCAGATCCACGGCCCACAGCGCTAGACCCGGGTGTTCGCCGAGTCCTTGGGCCAGCTCAGCGCTGCCGAGCACCGCCGCCAACTGCCGATACATCGCCATCGCCACCGGGCCATCGAAGCAGTGGGAGAGCACGACTTCGGCGTGGTGGGTCCGAGCCAACTCAGCCCAGGTGAACGTTCGGTTGAGGTCTCCGTGCAGCATGGGCTTGAGCACGACAGCCTTCAGCAAACCTCGATCCAGCCACGGGCGGACCGCCGCCAGCGCTCCTGCAGAAAGCAATGATTCATCCAACGCTAGGGGGCAAGGTAGCTGTCGCACGGAACCAAGCTCTGCCAACGGGACCGGCTCTTCGACAAACTCCAGCTGCTCTGCGGCGAAGCCAGCCAGACAGCGTTCAAAATCTGGCCCGAGCTGGCCGTTGGCATCGAGCCGATAGCGGAGCTGGGGTTCGGCTCTTGTCAGCTCCGCCAGCCGCTGCTGCTCCAACTCGGGATCGAGCCCAATTTTGACCTTGATGCAGCGCGCGCCGCGCTCCACCAACGACTGCAGGCCATCACGCCAAGTGGGCGCATGAATCGAGAGCAGGTGAGCGCTCTGGGAGAAGGTTCGCTCCGGTGCGGTCAGGGGGGCGGCGGAAGCCGAACCGCCGAACTCGTTCATTAGCCCAGCAATGGATAGCGAACGCTGCAATCCCAGCGCGTCCAACAGGGCGCACTGCAGCGCGAACACCGCGCTGGGCGGCCCGGCGGGTTGCAGCGAGTGCAGCGCCTGTGGCAGCTGCCGTCCTTGGTCCAGGTCGGCGCACAGCCGTTTGTAGAGCTGCTGGAAGTTCTCGAAGCTGAGCGCGCCGAGCGACTTCTGGGTTTCGGCCAGGCTCTCTTTGGAGAAGCCGGGCAGCGGGGCGGCTTCGCCGAGGCACTCGCGGGAGGCTTCACCCAGCGTCGGATGGCAGACTCGAAGCAGAAGACTTTGTCGTTGGGGGATCGGGGCGCGGGCGTTGTACACGCCGGCCGTATCGAGCTGACTTTGGCTGAGCGACAGCTCAGCCATCGGGCTCTCCGAAGGCCAGCCCCAATCCAAACAACAGACCGAAGGCTAGCAGTAGCTTGGCCGTATTAGCCAAAGTGAGATTCAGATCTGGTCCGCGTTTGGTGTGCACTTCGCGCAATAACTTGAGCGCCAATGGCAACGTGACCAGCGGCATCAACACCCAGGGGCCAGAAAGCCCCAGCGCGAGCAGTCCAACGGGGACGGCGTACGCGGCGAGCAGTAGCGCGGCGTATTCGGCAACCCCCGAGGCGCGGCCCAAGCGAACCACCAGCGTGCGCTTTCCCGCTTCACGATCCGTTTCAACGTCGCGCACGTTGTTGACGACCAAAATGGCGGTGGCCAAGCTGCCGACTGGGACACTGACCCACCACGCGAGCGCGGGGACCTCACCAAGATTGACGAACGTGGTCCCGCAGACTGCGACGAAGCCGAAGAACAGCATGACGAAGGCGTCGCCCAGGCCGTGATAGCCGAGCGGGTACGGGCCGCCGGTGTACGCGATGGCCGCCAAGATGGACACGATGCCGATGACCAGGATGGTCACACCTGCCACGGCGGTTAGGTAAAGGCCGGTTGCGAACGCCAGAGCGAACACCAACCACATGCCCAGCTTCATGGCGCGCGGCGTGATCAAGCCGGCCTGGACGGTACGGGTCGGGCCCAAGCGCTGCTCGGTGTCGGCGCCTTTTTCGAAATCGTAGACGTCGTTGGCGAAGTTGGAGCCGATCTGAAGCAACAGCGCTCCTGCCAAAGCCGCCAAACTAGGGAGCCATTTGATGTTCGAACTGGCGTAGGCGCAGGCGCCCCCGACGAAGACCGGCACGACGGCCGCGGGTAACGTCTTGGGGCGGGTGGCGAGCAGCCACGCTTTGAGGCTCATGGGCGAGAGTGGACTGATGGAGAGACTTCCAGCCAAGAGCGGAGCTATCTGCCTACGGATGAAATCAGATCTGCCAAGGTCTGGGGGCTTTCCAGCACGGGGTTGTGTCCCGCGTTTTCGATCACGCGTAGCGTCGCCTCCGGGATCTGCTCGACCATGTCGCGCGCGATACGTTTGAACATCGCATCTTCGGCCCCGACCACGAGGGTGGTTGGCGTGGAGATGGACTTCAGGTGCGGATTGTAGTCCGGCATGGCGCTGAGCCCGCACACCCGCATCGACAGGATCAGACCAGGCACGTCGTGGGACCGGCGTATCTGGGCTTGGCGGTCGCGAACGTCTTGGGGCAACGTGCGCTGTGACGAGAACAAGGGCAGATCTTGCCAGAAGTCCATGAACGGGCCGACGCCTTGGTCCTGGAGAATAGAGATGCGCTGCTCCTCGGCATCGCGACGATCCTGCCGTTCGCCGTGGTTGTCGATGCCCGGATGGGAACCGATCAGGATAGCTCGAGTGAAGAGCTGCGGGTGGCGTAGCAGCAGTCCGAGGCCCAGGCGCCCTCCGAGCGAGTAACCAACCAGCACGCAAGGCGCGACCTGATAGTGATTGATCCACTGAGCCAGGCGATCGACCTCGCCCTCGAAGCTATCAGCCCACGGTTGCCCCGGTGGCGGGTTGGGTTGCCACACGCCGCGGATCAGCTCGTGACCCGTGTGCCCAGCCAACAGTGGTGCCGAAGCTTCCACGTCGGGGGCCAACTGCTCAGTCACCTTCTCCCACGAGTGTGGGGCACCGGAAAATCCGTGAAGCAGGAGAACCCGAAAAGCCATGTGCGTGAATTACGGGCTCAGGTCGCTTTCGGCAAGGCCTGACGCAGGCGGATGACCAACTCGGCGACCAAACGGCGATACTTATCTGCGGCGCCGTGGGGGGAAACCTGCACCTCGATCAGGCTGGGACCGCTATTTCGCGTCAAATGCAGGGCCTGTTTCAAGCTCTCGGGCCCCGCCGCTCGGTACGCGGGTACCCCGTATGCGGCCGCGAGCTGGACCAGGTCAACTTCATGGGGCGTGGTCCAGGCGGCCAGTGTCCCTTCGTCAGCGTCCAGGGCCAGCGGCAGCTGCTCGAAGATCCGACCGCCACCGTTGTTGAGCACCACCAACGTGACGTTCGGGCGCAGCTCGGCCAAAGCTGCCAGACCGCCGACATCGTGCAAAAAGGTGATGTCACCGATCAGGGCGAGCGTGCGCTGGCTATCTCGGTGTGCGGCCGCGAGTCCCGCGCCGAGCGCACCGGACACCAGCCCATCAATCCCGTTGGCCCCCCTTTGGGATAACACACGCACAGGGATCGCCTTGGCCCGGAGAAAGGTTTCGCTCAGGCGTACCGGCAGGCTGTTGCCGAGCAGCAACGTATCGCTGGCGGAAAGCTCTTCGGACAGCAGCGCAACCGCGTCGCCCTCGTCGAAGGCTGGGGCAGGTGCTTCGCCGAACTGTGACCCTGAAAATTGCGCGCCCTCACGCGACAGTTCTTCGGCTACCGTGAGCCAGGCCTCCTGATTGGCGCGAACCAGGCGCGCTCGCCACTGCGCGGAAGCTTGCTTGACGCAGCCCGAGAGCCTGCCTAACAGCGCGCTCGGGTCACAAGCGACGACATGCTGGGCGTTGTTGCTCGGATCAGGCCAGTGCTGGGGGCTGACCACGTAGCGCGTGATTGAATAACGCTGGACGATCGCGTTCCAGGCGGCCGAGGTAGATGGCTGCCCGAGTTGCAACACCAGATCCGGCACCAGCGGCGAGAGATCCCCTGCGGCTCGATAAGCGTGGTCGAATTGCCCAGCGGCCCGGTAGACCAAGTCAAACGCGTCACACAGCGTGAGGCCGCGCTGCTGGGCAGGCATGAAACGGCAGCCGCTTGTCACTTCACACAACACGGGCCAGCCGCTGCGCGCTGCGAACTCGCTCAGCAGCTCAGGGTCGAGGCTGCGGAAGGGTTCGGTTGGACCGAGCAGCAGAGCTGGGCGCTGAGCCTTGCGTGCGGCCCGCTCCAACTCTTCCACGATTTCAGCGCTGGGCTCCAAACGTCCCACGCTCGAGCGGGGCGTGTGGCCCAGCAGGGCGCTGACGCGAGTCTGTAACTGCGCTTCGGGCGTGTCGGCGTCGCGCACCGCGGCCAGATCTGGCTCCAGCGGTTTGCGTGCCGGGAAGTTCAGATAAACTGGGCCAGGCAGCGGATGCCGAGTGAGGGCGAACGCCTGGGCGGCCTTGCGTCGCAGCCCCAGCAGCGCCGCGTCACTCGCGTCCGGCATACCCAGCTCGAAGAATGCGCGCGCTTTGGAGCCGAACAGCTGCTGCTGTTCGATTGTCTGCGCGGCCCGATTGGCCTGCAGCTCCGGCGGCCGGTCGGCACTCAGCACGAGCATGGGAGTGCAACTTTCGTCGGCTTCGATCAGGGCTGGGAGATAGTGGGCCGCAGCGCTACCCGAGGTGCAGATCAGCAAGCTCGGCCGACCACTGACTTTGGCATGGGCGAGCGCCGCAAACCCGGCGCAACGTTCGTCGATCACCACGTGATAAGTCAGGCGCCGACAATGCTGCACGGCGGCGACCAGCGGTGTGGAGCGTGAGCCCGGGCTGATAAAAACGCTCTCGAGACCCGCATCGGCCAGGCTTTCGATCAGTAGCCTGGCCCATTGGGAGAGCAAGTTGCGCGGTGTGTGCATCCCTGAGTTCGCCTCTCACGCCCGTAGGCGCGGCCCCATCTTGTCAGGATCTCAGCGAAGCCCGCAAGCTGCGTAGCTTGAGCTGGGTTTCGGCGTATTCGGTGTGCGGCTCCGAGCCGGCGACGATGCCAGCCCCGGCAAACAGAAATGCGCGGGTGTCGCACAGCACGCCGGAGCGCAGCGCGACGTAAAAATCACCGTCACCCTGCGCGTCAAACCAGCCCACGGGACCGGCATACCATCCGCGCTCGTGAGCTTCGTGCTCCGAAATCCAGGCCTGCGCGAAGGCGCGCGGCACGCCGCCCACAGCGGGCGTCGGATGCAAGCGCTCCACGAGCTCGAGAATGTGGGTGGGCTGCTCGAGTTTCGCCCTCACTGGGCTCTTCAGGTGAAGCAGGTGGGGTAGCTCGAAAATCTCGGGCTGCGCTGGGTGCTCGAGCTCGCTGCAGACGGGGGCTAACGCTTCGACGATTTCCCGGAGCACCGGCGCGTGCTCTTGATGCTCCTTGGGGCTGCGTAGGAGCTCTTGCGCGTAGCTGGCGTCGCTGCGGTTGAAGGTGCCCGCCAGCGCTTCGGTCTGCAGCTCCAGGCCTGACTTGTGGATCAACCGCTCCGGGGTCGCGCCACAAAAGCTGGCGTTGCCCTGTTTGAAGGCGAAGCGTGTGGACGGGGTGTTGTGTCCGAGCGCCCGCAATGTCGATGCCACACTCAACCCTTGAGCGCAGGCGAGCTCACTGCGCAGGGCGGCTACAACCTTGGTGCACGCGCCCGACTCAATGCGCCCCAGGATATCGTTCACCAGCGCACACCAAGCGGTCTCTTCTTCGGCCTTGTCCTCAACTGCTCGTCGTGAGGGCACCGGGCCGTCGGTGTCGTCGACCTGCAGCTGCGACAACCGTGCTCTCAACTCGAACGCCTGCTCCAGCAGCGGCTCAGCGGGTTCTCCGCGGCGCAGGTTCAAGCTGAGCCAACATTGATCCCCTTGCTGCTGGAGCAACAGCCGCGGCAGGACGAAGCGGGCGTCGCCAAACCGCTTCCAGGGTTCGGCATGGGCCTGGCCGGGGTGAAACGCAAAGCCACCGAACAGCAGCGGTGAAGGCGCTGGAGCTCCCATCAGACCGTGGCTCTCGAAGGCCGTCAGGGCGGCGTTGCCTTGTCTCTCTAGTGAGGCAAAACGGTCCGTTCCCTGAGCTGTCAACACTTCCAACGCGCCCAAACCAACGCGCAGGCAATTGTCACGACCGGACCAGAAGACCACCTCTTCGTCCAGCTCGAGTAGGGCCTCAGGCGCGGCAACGGTCGGCGTTGCGAGCGTCAGGCAGCGGTCCACATGGCTCGGAAACTGGCGGGCCTGTTCCAGCGCGGCGCGCTCGAAGTCCCGAGCGCGGGCGGGGTGGACGGCTGCATGCAGCGGACTGGCGACGCTCATGAGGAGGCCTTTTCGCCCTCGTCCGGCGAAGTTGTCGCCGCGTTCCGGGGCGCCGTGCCCGTGTACAGGTGGCACACGCCGAAGGTCTGCGCTTCGGCGCGGACATCTTGTAATCCCGCCTCTGTCATCATGGCGCAAAACTCGGAAGCGGAGGGAAACTTGGCGATCGATTCCGGCAGATACCGATACTCACGGCTGCCGGAAAGCACACTCCCCAGCCAAGGCACCACGCGGTGCATGTGGAAGCGCGCCAAGCTTGCCAGTGGCCCTTTGCGCGGCTCAGAGAGCTCCAAAATGGCGATCCTGCCGCCCGGCTTGGCCACTCGCGCCATCTCACGCAACGCCAGCAGACGATCGGGGACGTTGCGGATCCCGAACGCCATACAAATGCCGTCAAAACGATCGCTGTCGAAAGGCAAAGCTTGAGCGTCACCGACGACGAGCTCCACCTGGGAAGCCAGCCCAGTCGCCGCCAGCTTGTGTTTGCCGACCTCCAGCATTTGCTTCGACGGATCCAAGCCGAGCACCCGGGCGCCGCTTCGGCGAGCGACCATGATCGCCAAGTCCGCCGTGCCGGTCGCCAGATCCAACGCTTCGTCGCTCGAGCTCAGGCGCAGCGCCGCCACCGTCTTGCGTCGCCAGCTTTGGTCGATGCCCAGGCTGATCAAGCGGTTCAGCAAGTCGTAGCGGGGCGCGATGGCATCGAACATCTCGCCGCTGCCCAAACGGGGAATTGGCGGCGTCTTTGAGTCGGCAGTCATCAGGGGCTAAGTCCGTCTAGGTCCCCAAAATTTTTGTGTCAAGCCCTTCGGCTAGTGGGCTGAGGGGGGAGCCAGGATTGGACCCGTTTGGCTCGCTAGCCCCGCCGTGACGGCCCTTCCGGGCCTGCTGGCTGGGCGCTCAGGCCCGGGTCCTCTTGGAGGAGGTCTTCTTGCGCGAGCGCTTCTTCTTTTTGCTCTTTTCGGCCTGTGCCGCCTCGGCGCTGGCGCGCTTGAGCTGTTCTTCGGCGGCCAGCGCGGCCTTCTGAGCCTTCTCGCTTTCGCCACGCATCTCCAGCACGAAGCGACTGATGATAGACGGGCGCGGCTTGCCCCACTTCATGCGCTGCTTGGCCAGTGAGAGAGTCAAATGATCCTGAGCGCGCGTGACTCCCACGTAGGCGAGGCGTCGCTCTTCGGCGATGGCCTGGCCGCCGTCCAGCAGCGAGCGCTGATGTGGCAGCAGGCCTTCCTCCATGCCGACCATGTAAACGCGCTTGAACTCGAGCCCCTTGGCGGAGTGGAGCGTCATCAGAGTGACTGCGTGTTCCTGACGCTTGTCGCTTTCGTCGCGCTGATCTTCGCGGCCAGCTAGCGCGGTTTCTTCGAGGAAGCCGGCTAGTGTCGGTTGGCTGGTGCGCTCTTCGTAGATGCCGATAGAGTTGATCAGCTCAACCACTGAATTCCATCGGGTTTCGATGTCGCTGGCGGTCTTGTACACCCGTGAGAGTTCACCTTTGTAGTCCACCTGCCGGATCAGATCGCCGGCGACCTCCACCAGGGAGTCCTGACCGAGGCGCTGCTGATATTTTTCGATCAGCTGGATGAAGCCTTCGACCCGCTCTCCCGCGGCGTGCGGAATGTCCCCGTTGTGCTTGGCCTCCGGCAGTACGCGCCACAGCGGCACACCTTGATTGACCGCGCTCTTGACCAGCGTTTGCACCGAGCTGGCGCCGATGCCGCGCGGTGGCGTGTTGATCACCCGCAGCAGGCTGACCTCGTCATCGGGGTGCGCCAGCACCCTCAGATAGGCCATGCAGTCGCGCACCTCTTTGCGGTCGTAGAAGGACATGCCGCCGACCAGCTGATATGGGATGCGATTGCGGCGCAGCTCCAACTCGAACACTCGCGGCTGTTCGTTGGTTCGAAACAGGATCGCAATATCACTGGGGGAGACGCGGTCGCTGGATTCGGTGTTGATCAGCCCGGCGACCTCGCGCACTACGGACTCGGCTTCTTTGACTTCATCATCAAACCGGCAGACGCGTGGCGGCTCCCCGCCCTTGCGCGCTGCCCGCAAGACCTTGTCGTGGCGGGAGCTGTTGTGGGCGATCAGGGTATTGGCTAAGTCGAGCACAGACTCGACCGAACGGTAATTGTCCTCCAGACGCACCACGGTGGCGTCGGGCCAATCTTTGCTGAAGTTCAGGATGTGAGTGACCTCGGCCCCGCGCCAGCCGTAGATCGATTGGTCATCATCACCCACGACGCACAGGTTGCGGTGCCGGTCCGCCAGGTGTTTGACGATCCGGTACTGCAGTCCGTTGGTGTCCTGATACTCGTCAATCAACAGGTGATCGAAGCGCGAAGATTCCGCGAAGCGCACTTCTGGATGGTCGTTGAACAGCTCTTCGGTGCAGAGCAGTAGGTCGTCAAAGTCCAGGGCGCCGGAGCCGCGTAGGCTTTCCTGGTATTTGTTGTACGCCGCGGCTGCCAGTAGCTGCTTGTCGGTTTGGGCGACCTGCTCGGCCGCTGCTGGGCGCAGCCCTTGGCTCTTCCAGGCGCTGATTTGCGACATCAGGTCGCCGGGGCGCAATTTCTCGTGTCCGACGCGGATGTCGCGCAGCGCCGCGCGGGCGACACTCTCTTGATCCGAGGAATCATAGATGGGGAACTGCTTGGGGTAACCCAGGCGGTCGATGTGACGCCGCAGAACTCGGACGCACAGCGAGTGAAAGGTCGAGATCTCGGGGGCGAGTTTGCTGCGGCGGCGCTTGCCCAGAAGGGCCATCGCGCGCTGCTTCATCTCTTTGGCCGCCTTGTTGGTGAAGGTCACGGCCAGGATGCGGTCGGCGCGGGTGCCGTGTTTGATCAGCTCCGCGATGCGATAGGTGATCACCCGCGTCTTGCCGCTGCCAGCGCCGGCTAGTACGAGCAGTGGCCCCTTGAGGGTACGAACTGCTTTTCTTTGATGGGGGTTGAGACCGTCGGGCATCCAGAGCGGTTATTCAACAATCTCGAAGGGAGATTCAACGAAGCTCTTGCTGCTGGCCTGCCAGATGAACAGCTTGTGCGCGGTGACCTGGCCTTGATCGACTGCCGTGACCAGATAGGCCAAGTCATAGGCCGGATCCCCGGTGCCGCCACCCGTCATGCTGGCGGCGTCTTCTTCGCTGAAATAGGCACCGCAATCCAGGTGTGAATGGAAGAACACCTTCACGGGGGTCGCGGCGTCATTGCCTGCAGCGATCGCTTTTTCGAACTTCAGAGAATTGATCTTGAAGTAGTCGTGACCCGTTCTTGGATGCCCTTCGGGGTCCATCTCATGATACTTGTTGGCCAGATTCTGTAGCTCGGTCGCGGCGTCGCATAGCTTCGGATCTCCAGCTGGTCCGGCGATGTAGCCGCAAGCTTCTTCGTCGCGGGCGTAGGCATCTTTGCCAGCCCGCTCGATGACGTTCATTGCCGTGCGCGTGATGCGCAGGTTTCCGCTAACCCAATCAGTCATGACTACCAAACGTACTTCTTTTCCCACTTCATCGGCGCGAAGTAGCGGTCACTGCGGTCGCAAGCGATGGTGACGACGCAGCCTCCGCCTTGTTTCTTGTGGAGTTCTTCCGCGATCTTGACGGCGGCGAACACGTTGGCTCCGGTGGAGTGCCCCACGTGCAGCCCCTCCTCAGCCGCGAGCCGGTCCGACATGTCCCAGCCGTCTTCGGTCTGTACCGGCATGATCTCGTCCGGCACGTTTTCGTCGTAGATGTTAGGCACGATGCTGGAAGCCATGTGCTTGAGCCCTTCTAGGCCATGTAGAGCTTCTGCCGGCTCGGCCGCGACGCAATGGATCTTTCGCTGTTTGAACTCGTGCAAGCGCCGGGTGGTGCCCATCGCAGTACCGCTGGTTCCAAGCGAGGTCACGAAATGGGTGATGCGATCGCCGAGCGCGTCCAAAATCTCTACCCCCGTGCCATGGTAGTGCGCCAAGGGGTTATTGGGATTGCTGTACTGGTCGGGGTAGAAGTACTTGTCCGGGTTTTCTTCCACCAGCTGTCGGACCTTGCGGATAGCGCCGTCTGAACCCTCCATCGGGCTGGAGTAGATCAGCTCAGTGCCGAAAGCTTGGGTGATGTCTTTGCGTGCCTTGGTGACGTTGGCTGGCATCACTAGCGCAGCCTTGATGCCCATCGCTGCACAGATCCAGGAGTAGGCCACGCCGGTGTTGCCGCTGGTGGCATCGATCAAGGTCTTGTCGCTGGTTAACTCGCCCGATTCGAGTGCCTTTTGCACCATGCGCAGGCCGGGGCGATCTTTGACGGAGCCGCCAGGGTTGGCGAACTCGAGTTTGACGTACACCTCCACGCTAGGCGCACTGCTCGCCACCTTCTCCAGGCGCAGCAAGGGTGTGTTGCCCACACCATCAAGCATGGAGTTGAAGCGGCGTGAGCGAACGAGTCGATGATGGGAAACGGCGATGGTCACAATGAGCCTCAGAGGCGGGGACGTAAGGGGGGCGGGATCATTTTAACGAACCCACGGCAGAAGTGGAGTCCTTCAAGGCAGGCAGCTGTCGTCGCAAATGTGACATGGCTAGCTCACAGCCTGCGGCGACATCGGCCGGCCCTGCAAATTGGAAGAACGCTGCGTGTCGTCGCGAGGCTGCAGGTAGGTGGGTGCTGACTTCCACGCGACGCACGCCTGCCCGATGCAGGTAGATTGTCGCGACCAAGCTGCCGGGGCCAGCCGCCAGTGCCGCGTCGGAAGCTTCGATGCGCTGCTGCCCATCGAGGCCCACCTCCGGCACCTGGCGTTGGCGCGTGTAGCGATCTTCGAAAGGCAGCATCAGCCGCCGGCGATGGCTGGGACAATGCTCAGCTCGTCGCCGTCCTTCAGCTCTGTCTCGAGGCCGTCCAGGAAGCGAATGTCTTCGTCGCCCAGGTACAAGTTGACGAAGCGGCGCACACCCTTGTCATCGACCAGGCGCTCTTTGATCCCGGGGTACTTGCCCTCGAGGTCCTCAATCAAAGCTTTGATGTTGGCGCCAGACGCGCTGACCTCTTCTTCGCCTCCGGTCAGAGTGCGCAGTGGGGTGGGGATACGTACGGTGATGTTCATGTGTTCTCCTTCACGCGGCACAGATTGGCTGCGTGTATCGCTGTTCTTCGAGGTTGAGGATTTGGGGCATTGCGGCTTGCCCCGAAGTCGAAGTCCCGCACAGGGGGCAGTCGGCGCGAGCCCTGACCGGCGTCTCGCGTAGGCGGTCACGCTTGCCGTCGTAGCTGAATAGCACGCCAAACGTCGTCCCAGTGTTGCTCTGGTCCGAGTCTGCTGGGGTAGTGAGCACGCGCAAACACAGCTCGGCGAGCATCGCTCCGGCGAATCCAACGACGGGGCCAATCACCCCGGCGCTGTTGCAGTTTGGAGCGTCACCTTGAGGCAGATCTTCAAACAGGCAGCGGTAGCAGGGCTCGCCGTGTGCGCTGACGGCCCAAGCCGTGGCTCTCCAGCCCAACGCCGCCCCGTGCACCACTGCCGTGCGCTCCAGGTAGCAGGCATCGGCGGCCAAGAACTTGGTCGCGTAGTTGTCCGACCCCTCCAGCACCACGTCGGCTTGCGCGACCAGCTGGCGCGCGTTGTCCGGTAACAGGCGCGACTGCACCAGCTCGACGCGCTCGGGACGGGCGCCACGCTCAATCAATCGATCGCGTGCCGCTTCCAGCTTGCTACGCCCGACGTCCGCTTCGCGGAATAGCAACTGACGGTGCAAGTTGCTCTCGTCGACCATGTCATCGTCGCAAAGCACCAGGCGCACGCCGCTGCTCGCGAGTGCCCAAGCCGCGGGGCAGCCAAGACCACCGACGCCGACCAGCAAGACGGTCTTGTCGCGGACCTCAGGTGGGGATGTTCGCTCAGCTCTCAAAGTACTCGTCCAAGCTGAAGTAGCGCTCACCCGTATCCGGTAGCAGCACCACGACGTTTTGCTCAGGTCGTAGAGACTTGGCGACTTCCAGGGCCACGCGCACCGCTCCGCCCGCGCTGATCCCCACCAGCAATCCCGCTTGACGGGCGAGCGCCTTCTTCGTGTCGTAGGCGGCACGGTCGCTGACGGTGCGCACCTCATGCGGGACTGCCGCATCGTAGTTGCTGGGCACGAAGCCCGCTGCCCAGCCTTGGATCTTGGTCGGCCCCACCTCGCCGCGAGAAATCGTGGCGCAGCTCTCCGGCTCTACGGCGATCAAGCGGCACTCCGGCTGCTTGTCGCGCAGCACGCGACCCACACCGCTGATCGTGCCGCCAGTGCCTACGCCCGCAACGAACGCGTCCACGCTCAGGCCCTGCATGGCGTGCAGCAGCTCCACCGCCGTCGTGCGGGAGTGCACGTCAGGGTTGGCGGGATTGTCAAACTGATGCGGAATGAACGCCGAGTGCTCCTTGGCGAGTTCCTCGGCTCTTTCGATGGCCCCTTGCATCTGGGTCTCGGCTGGCGTCAGCACGACTTCGGCGCCCATGGCTTCGAGCAATGCCCGTCTTTCGAGACTCATGCTTTCAGGCATGGTCAGGATGCAGCGATAACCTCGGCGCGCGCACACCAAAGCCAAGCCGATACCGGTGTTGCCGCTGGTGGGCTCGACCACCACACCGCCAGGCTTCAACTGTCCGTCGGCTTCGGCCTTTTCCAGCATGGCCAAGCAGATCCGATCTTTGACCGAGCCCCCCGGGTTGACGCTCTCCAGCTTTCCCCAAACCTTGGCGCGCGGCGCGTCCTGGTCCAGGCTGATTTCTACCAGTGGCGTATCGCCAATCAGTTCCAATACGCTGGCGTAGACTCGGTCGTGCTTCTTGATTTCGGGGAGCTGGGACATTGGGCGGGCCTCAGATCATGTAGACGTATTTTTTTGCGCCCGGTTTGCGGACGCCGAGCTGCTCGGCGCGGGTGCAGATGTCTGCGACACTCACGCCGTCGAGGCAAGCCTCGACTCGTCGGGAAAGGTCCTCGAAGACGGATTCGGTGGCCTGTCGACAGTTCGGCCCGCCGCGGGGCGCGTCTTCGCTTCCTTCAGCCAGACTGACCGGGCCGTCGGTGACTCGCAGCACGTCCCCGACGCTGATCTCGCGAGGTTCTTTCAGCAGGCTGTAGCCACCTTGGGGACCGCGCTTGGAGCCAACCAGCCCAGCCCGTTTCAGATCTTGGAAGATTTGCTCGAGGAACCGCGGGGGGATGCCCTGACGGTCCGCGATGTCCTTCACTTGGGTCGGACGGCCCTGGTTGTAGAACGCGATGTCAAACAGCGCCCGGACGGCGTAGCGCCCCTTGTTGGACAGCTTCACGCCTCCGGATATGCGTTTCTACATCGGAAATGTCAAGAACTCACTCGGAGGCGGTCGCCTGGCCCTTGCGCGCCCAGTTTTTCTCGGGCTGCGCTGAACTTGGGGTGGTTCCAAAACATCAGGCAGCCGTTGCAACCGAGGCCGCAGCAACCGTCCAGGCCAAGTTTTGGCGGAGGGCGCGCGGGGCTTCTGCGGGCCGGGCGCTCCCCGCCAGCCAGCGCCTCCAGCGGCACCAGGCCGAGCTCTGCCTGTTGGCTCAAGCGGTTCTTTTGAAGCTGGGCGCTTTGCTCGTCGCTGAGCACGCTGGCTTTCCGCGCGACGCTCCCGAGCGGCAAGCGCTGGCGTAAGCTGGGTCCGTTTTCGGTATGAAAGTCCCGCACGCGAAAGCGTGCGGCGCGGCCTTGGCCGGCGGAGATCTTTTGCAGCCGTTCACCTGTCTCGGCGTCTTCGAACTCGTAGGCCCGCAGGCGAATACAACTCATTTCGCCGGGGGGCAGGAACTCCAGCACGTCACCTGGCAGCAGACGGTTGCGGATTTCGAGCTCGAATGAATCGTCATCCCAAGCGTTGATGAATCCAGCGAATTCGAACGCGCTGAGGGACTGGCCCCCGTCATAGTCATGCGAAAGGTTCGTCAGGCGGCCTTCGTGGAAGCCCAGCGAATATCCGCGGGCACGCGCCGCATACAGCTCGGCCATGAACGGCTCCGCCGACCAAGTCTCGGGCGAGGCGTAGTAGGCATCGATCGCGGCTCGATAGGCGCGGGCTACCGTCGCGACGTAGTATTCGTTCTTGTTGCGACCCTCGACCTTGAGCGAGTCGACGCCGAGCTGCAGGTACTGATCCAACTTGGGCATCAGGCACAGATCTTTGGCGTTGAGAATGTAGCTCCCGCGTTCGTCTTCTTCGATGGGGTAGAGCTCACCGGGGCGAAATTCCTCTTCGAGGAAGTACTGAAACTCGCTCTTGTTCTCGTCGTTGATTTCGATCGTGCCCGTGGTGCCGTCCGGGTGCTGCACCCGCAATTTGTACTTCCAACGACAGCTGTGGGCGCAGCCGCCCTGGTTGCTGCCTCGCTCGGCCATGTAGTTCGACAGCAGGCAGCGCCCGGAATAAGTCATGCAGATGGCGCCGTGCACGAACGTCTCGAGTTTGATCTCCGGGCAGCGCTGGCGGATTTCCGTCAGCTCTTCGAAGCTGACTTCGCGGGCCAGCACGCACAGATCCGCGCCTTGCTTGCGCCAGTAGTCGACGGTCAGCCAGCTGGCGACGTTGGCTTGGGTCGAAATATGGCGTTCCAGCTCCGGCGCGTGCTCCGCCAGGTACTGAAACACCCCCGGATCCGAAACAATCACGCCGTCTGGTCCTAGTTTTCGGATCGTCTCGACGAAGTGGGGCAACTTGCCGATGTCGCGGTTGTGGGTGAAGAGGTTGAGCGTCAGGTAAATCTTCTTGCTCCGCTCGTGGGCAAAGCGCACGCCTTCAGCCAAGTCCTCCAACGGAAAGTTAGACTGAGTTCGGAGTGACAGATCGGGTGTGCCGGCGTAGACCGCGTCAGCGCCATACAAAATGGCTGTCTTCAGCCGGCTGAGTGAACCGGCCGGCATCAGAAGCTCAGAGCGGGTGGAGCGGGGCAAGGCGTCCGAGACTTAGCACAAATGCCGGGACTACTTATCGAGGTCTTATTGCTCGGCGTTCGGCCGCGGGGCAGATTGTGCTTGCCCGCACTGTACAACCCCCCCTAAAACGCGAACCCCGCCTAATGACGCCTGTTTTTGACCACGCCCGCATCGAATCACTGCTCAAGAAGCACATCAAAGAGAGCGTCGCGCTCGACCTTCGGCAGCGCAGTGAAGCGCGCCTTCAGCCCCAGAATCACGGCGACCTAGCTGCCTGGATGAAGGCCATTCGCGCCATGCCGAAGCTGGAGACCAAGGACTACGATCTGACGGGACCCGTGCCGACGATCGGGCAGGCGAGTGACCTCAAGAAGGAACAGCGGGAGGCGCTGGAGGCTGGGTTTCGCGCGCTCATGCCGTGGCGCAAAGGGCCGTTCAACTTGTTCGGCATGGAGATTGACGCTGAGTGGCGCAGCGACATGAAGTGGGCGCGGCTAGCCGAACACCTCGAATGGGAAAAGGCGCGAGTACTGGATGTCGGCTGTGGCGACGGCTACCACTGTCTGCGCGCTGCTGGCGCCGGCGCACGGCTGGCGTTGGGTATTGACCCGACCACTCAGTACGTGGCCCAGTTTCACGCCATCTCTCGCTTCATTCCCGATGTAGCGGCGACAGTGCTGCCCCTCGCGCTTCAGGATCTGTCCACCAACCTGACCAACTTCGACATCGTGCTCAGCATGGGCGTTCTGTATCACCGCCGATCGCCCCTGGATCATCTGATGCAGCTCAAGCGCCACATCAAGCCTGGCGGCACGGTGGTCGTCGAGACCCTGGTGGTTGAAGGACCGGAGGGTTATTCGCTGGTGCCAGAAGAACGCTACGCCGAGATGCGCAACGTGTGGTTCATTCCTTCGCCGGACACCGTCAAGCGTTGGCTACTGCGTAGCGGCTTCAAGTCTCCGAAGGTGGTGGACGTCACGCCCACGAGCTTGGAAGAGCAACGCACGACGGACTGGATGCCAGCCAAGTCCTTGAAGGATTTTCTCGATCCAGCGGACAGCAGCAAGACCGTCGAGGGCTATCCAGCACCGCAGCGGGCGATTGTGATCGCCAAGCGCTGATGGTCAATACAGCGCTTCAAGCGCGTCTTTGTATTTGTCGACCACCAAGCGCCGTTTGATTTTCATGCTGGGTGTTAGCAGCCCGTTGTCAGTCGTGAAGTCTTCGAGCGTGAGCGTGATCTTCTTGGGCTTCTCGTAGCTCTTGAAGTTGCTGCCGAACTTGTCGAGCTCATCTTTGAGCAGCTCCTTCACGCGCTCGTTGTCCACGATGCCGTTCAAGTTGACGCCTTCTTTGGCTGCCCAAGTCTTGAGATAGTCCTGATCAGGCACCACCACGGCAACGTTGTATGGCTTGTTGGCGCCGAACAACATCACGTTGGCAATGTACGGCGACAGCTTGAGCTCTTCCTCCAGTGAGGCTGGCGCCACGTACTTGCCGTTTTCCAGCTTGTACTGCTCTTTGATGCGGCCGGTGATGTAGAGATATCCGTCAGCGTCCATACGGCCGAGATCGCCCGTGCGAAATCCGCCATCTTCCATCAGCACCGCGGCATCTTCTTCAGGACGGTTGTGGTAGCCGAGCATCACGTTCGGCCCGTACACGATGATTTCGCCTTCGCCTTCATTGTCACTCTTGCTCAAGTCCAGCTCAATGCGACTGCCAGGAACTGCCTTGCCGACGCTACCGATCTTGCGGTTGCCCGGGTGATTGGCAGCAGAGACCGGGCTGGTCTCTGTGAGGCCGTAGCCCTCATAAACCATGATGCCCAGCGCATCGATGAACTCAGCCACGTCTTTGTTGAGTGCGGCGCTCCCGCTGATCACCAACTTCAGACGCCCGCCGAACTTGGCGCGCACTTTGGAGAAGATGAGCTTTTCAGCCAGGGCCAGGGTGAGTTTGTCGATGACGCCGAGGGATTGTCCCGAGTTGCGTCGGCCAGCGAGTTCCAGGCCCTGCTTGAACAAAGCTTGGATGGGGGCCGGCTTTTCCGCCATCTGCTTGTTCACGCCGTCATAGATGCGATTGAAGATGCGCGGGACAGCCAGCAAAATAGTCGGGCGAACCTCCGACAGATTCGGGACCAGTTGCCCGATATCATCGTTGATGGCGATCGCGTGGCCGCCCTGTACGAAGAAGTGCAGCTCCGCCGTTTGCCCGAAAGAGTGGGCCCAAGGCAAAAACGCCAGCGAGCGTTCGGCGTGCAAGGGGAACATCTGGCGGCTGCCTTCGACGTTGCTACACAGGTTCTTGTGGCTCAGCTTGACGCCTTTGGGTTGGCCGGTAGTGCCGGAGGTGTAGATGTAGCCGGCGACGTCATCCGGGTTGGGAAACACGGGCTCGACCGGGTTTTCACGGCCTAGCTTCAGCTGGTTCTGGTAACTGTCGGCTTCGCTGTCAGGCAGGGAAATGCCGATCACCTGCTGCAACGACTCCAGCTCGTCCCGTAGCGCACACAGCTGTTTGTAGATCTTGTCGTTCGCCGCAAACACCACTTTGGCGCCGGAGTCCTCCAGGATGAACTTCCACTCGTCGGGTTTTTGGGCGGCGTACATCGGTACGAAGCACGCACCACGCCCGTAGGTGGCATAGGCCGCAGCAGCCCATTCGACGCAGTTGTCCGCAACGATCGCTACGCGGTCGCCTTGCTCCACACCCAGCTTGGCGAGGGCACCTCGCAACGCGTCCACCGACTCCTTGAACTCACCGTAAGTGCACCAGCTCCAGGACCCGTTCTTGGTGCCGAACAGGTCGCGATCTTTGAACTTTCGGCAACTGGCCTCGAACAGCTCGACCAAGTTTTCGTACACGCACCGCCTCCAATTTCTACGCGTGGTTCCCCCACGCGCCAACGGGCCGGACCCTAGTGCCCAAAAGCCCACGCAACAACGCAAAATCGCCGCGCTCAGGTGAGGGAAGAGTGACGCTTATGCTAGAGCCCCAGCCAGCAAACCGTCGTTTGCCCCGGCCGAGAAGCCAACGCCCATGCCCTCCTACAACGTCATCACCTTTGGCTGTCAAATGAACGTGCACGATTCCGAGCGGATCGAGGACGTTTTGCGTGGTGCGGGCTACGCCAAGACCGATCAAGTCCCGGGCGCCGATGTGGTGGTGCTCAACACCTGTAGTGTGCGCGAGAAGGCGGAGCAGAAACTGCGCTCGGAGGTGGGCCGCTTGAAGCTGCTCAAACGGGAGCGGCCGGAGTTGGTGATCGCGGTGGCTGGGTGTGTGGCTCAGCAAGAGGGCGAGAAGCTGGTCAAGGACTTGCCGGCGATCGACATCGTGCTGGGGCCGGACAATATCAAGGAGTTGCCTCAGTTGCTCAGGCAGTCCGAGCACGGAGCGCCGAGTCAAGTGCGGACAGTCTTCGACCACGAAGCGCCAAGCTTCCTGAGCGCAGCGGTCGACGCGGCCCAACCCCCCACGGCGTTCGTGACGACAATGAAGGGCTGCGACGAGCGCTGCACGTTTTGCGTCGTGCCGTTCACTCGGGGCAGTGAGCGCTATCGGCCCTCGGAAGAGATCTTGGATGAGTGTCGGCGCTTGGTTGGCGCTGGGGTGCGAGAAATTACACTGCTTGGGCAAACCGTCGACAGCTACCGCGACCCCTCGGCGAGTCTGGCGGCCGCGCCGGAGGCGGGTGAAGGCATTCGTAGATGGGGGCGTCGCAGCATGAACCCCGAAGATGAAACTGAGTTTCCGGCCCTGCTACGTGCGATCGCCGCTCAAGTGCCCGAGCTGAAGCGGCTGCGCTACACCAGCCCGCACCCGCGACATCTGACGCCCGCGTTGGTTGCGGCACACGAAGATCTGCAGGTCTTGGCCAAGCACGTGCACATGCCGGTGCAGTCCGGCAGCAGTCGCTTGCTCAAGCGCATGGGGCGTCGCTACACCCGCGAAGAGTATCTGGAGCGCACCGGTTTGTTGCGCGAAGCGGTGCCGGGCTTGACGCTTTCGACGGACATCATCGTGGGCTTCCCGGGTGAAACGGACGAAGATTTCGAACAAACCTATAGCTTGGTCGAAGAGGTTGGGTTTATCGGGCTGTTCGGTTTCAAGTACTCGCCCCGGCCATATACGGCGGCGCTGAAGCTCGGAGACGACGTGCCGGAAGAAGTGAAGAGTGAACGACTGACGCGCTTGCTTTCACTCAGCGAGCGCTTGCGTAGCGAATTCTTGGCTCAGCTGGTTGATTCAAAGCAGCAGGTGTTGGTTGAGGGGCGCAGCAAAAGTGGGGCGTTTACTGGTCGAACCGAGCGCAACGAGATTGTTCACTTTGGCTGCGCCGATGACCCGGTGGGCGAAGTGGTGGAAGTGCGGATCGAGCGCGCGTTGAAACACTCGCTGGTCGGGAGTCTGACGGATGCTTCCCGCTATCTAGCCTACGACGAAGCCGTGCGCGCAGCGAACAGCGTCGACAAGCCCAAGCGCGCTTTGCCGCTACTCTGAATCCTGTTCTCTGAGCCCTGTTCTCTGAGCCCTGTTCTCTGAGCCCTGTTCTCTGAGCCCTCGAGGCGCGTGCCGCACCTATTCGCGGATATGCACCAGTGTGCCTTGGCCAAACTCGTCCGACACGTTGAACCCGTGCCAGCCCTCCGGCACGGCTGGCTGCGTGAAATTGAACACGATGCGCGCGTCGATTGGAGCCAGGTTGATGCAGCCGTGGCTGCGCGGGATACCGAACACATCGTGCCAGTAAGCGCCGTGCAAGGCGTAGCCCGCGGCGAAATACTGGATCCAGGGCACGTCCCGGAGCTCATAACCGCCGCTGCCGCGGCGCATGGTGACGCCGTACTCGGGGTGACGACCTTTCTTGATGTTGGCCAGGCGTCGCTTGTCGCGGTCGTCGAGCGGAGTGCCGTCTTTGTCGGCCTTCAGCAGGCGATCACGCGTGGCGCGCGCTTCCGGATCCAGCCGAACCTTACGGCCCACCTTGGTGCCTCCGCTGACCGTCGAGTTTTCTTCGGAGTCCATCGCCGCCGCGATGTGTTTACTCTGGATGCGGAACTCGCCCTGCGGCGTCGCTAGCGAATTTTCTGGATCACCCAAGCGGTCGCGCCCCGTCGAGACCAGCGTGGCATAGATGGGTTTGGTGCCCTCGTAGAGCACCAGTGTCTGCTGGCGTAACGAGACATCGATCCAACGCTCGCCCGCCTTGGCTTCTTCTGGCAGCTCTGGCGGTGGGGTGACGACGGCCACTTCGTCGGCCTTCAGCCAGCGCGTGGGCATGCGCGCCGTTTGATAGAAGCGCTGCCCGGCTTTGATGCGCGCCTTGCCCGTGACGGGGACGAGTGAGCGCCGTGGGACAGGGGCGTCCGCTTTGACTTCGTCTTTGCCCTTGAGCAATTTCCAGGTGTTGCTGTCCCGCTTGATCACGAAGGCGAAGGGCATCTTCACGTCGCCTTGCAACTCGACACCGTGAAAGGGCGAGCCAGTGTCTGGTTTGACCTTCGTGGTCGGGATCAGGCGCATGTCTACCGTCACCGCGAACGGGCGGCGCACACCCTCATCTTCGGTGACGAACGCGTCCACGAAGCTCAGCCCTGTCTTGCGCCGGACCCGGTCGGCGAACACGGCATACTCGGGTACCTTGAAGTCGGCCACGTTGGGGATGTGGCGTTTGCCGTCGAGCCAGAACGGGATCTTTCCGCTCGGCTCCTGTGCCCCCAGAAGTTCTAGTGGGGTCATCTGCGTGCTCAGCTTGAAGCCCCGGGGGTGGGGCATGCCCAAGCGCGCGATGCCGGATTCATCCAGCGGGATATCATTGGCGCCCAGCGTGACGCGCTGCACTTCGTCAAAGTGCTCGTGGTACCACTGCAGATGCTCGTCCAGCTTGAACTCGCTCTTGACTTGCTCGGCGTGGGTTGGGATGCGCAAGTACTGGGGGGCGGTCGCCCGCACGAACCCGTAGTGGTAGGGCAGGGGTTTGCTGACGTCGGGCCTCACTCGGGTCGCGCGCACCAAAGCGTCGTTGATGTCGATGGTCGCTTCTTCGGTGCAGACGAAGCCCAGCGGTTTGACTTCATACCACTTGCCCTTGCAGCCGGAGCCGCGCGCGGGCTCTGCGCTGCGCTCGACCACGCCTCCCAAACGGATGTAGCCTAGGCGCTTGCTGCTCTTGTGCGGCCGATTGTACACGATGGTGGCCACCGCAGTCGCCGCCAGGCGCGGGCTCCCGTCGGATACCTCGGCGACGGGAAGCAGGCCGGGCCGTGCGTCATCTGTTTGGTCCGCCTCTTTCGGGCTGTCGGTTTCGGTGGTCTCAGGCGGCGGTTGGGGGTCGGTATCTGAGCCAGCCACAAACGGCGCGGCCGTGTCCGATTCTGGCGCGGCCTGCTTGGCGTCCGAGTTTGCCTCCGCTTCGGAGCCAGCGGGAGCCCCCGAGCTGGCGGCGCTCGCTGTCGGGACCTGGGGAGCCGTCTCGAAACCACCATCCAGTAGGCCGCCGAAATCCAACTGCACCGCGGGCTCCGCCGGTGCGGACTCTTCGCAGGCGAGAGCCAGCAAACAGCCCGTTATGGCTACTGCACTGATGGTGGGGGGGACTGCTCTAAACATGGTTGGGTCGCTCCCCTGCCAGATCCGAGGGCGGGGCATTGACAGCTCAGCGAGCGATGCCCGAAGGTAGACTCATGAAGCTGACAGTCAACGGCGATTCTGTAGAGACCGAGTCCGGGATTACCGTGTTGGGTCTGATCCAGTTTCTCGGTCTGACCGACGGTCCCGTCGCGGTAGAACGCAACCGTGAGGTCGTGCCTCGGGCCGAGCATGCTGCGGTCACCCTGGTCGAGGGCGACGAGCTGGAAATCGTACACTTCGTCGGAGGCGGCTAACAAAAGCGCCCGTCAGGGCCGGTAGATGCCCGCCAGCTCCTGTTGGCGTTTGTGCTCAGCAGCTAGACCGAGGTAGCGCTGGATAGCCCCCGCCGCCCAGGCGCTTTCCTGCTCCAGCACGGGCCGCGCCTGCTTGGCGGGACTGCCACGATACAGCATGCCCGCAGGCACCACCGTGTTCGGCGGGACGACGCTGCCGGCTGCGACCCAGGCGCCCTGGCCGATCTGGGCGTTGTCCATGACGACGGCGCCCATGCCGATCAGCGCTCGGTCCTCGATCACCGCGCCGTGGATGACGGCGTTGTGCCCGATCACCACATCCGAGCCGATCACGGCATCGCTCACTTCCCAGGTCATGTGGATGGTGGCGTTGTCCTGAACGTTGGTGCGTGCGCCGATTTTGATCTCACCTACGTCGCCGCGCAAGACGGCCCCGTACCAAATATTGACGTCCTCAGCGAGCTCGACCGCGCCAAGCACGCTGGCGCTCTCGGCTACAAACACAGCGTTAGCAAACCGTGGCTTGCGATCTTGAAACGCTCGGATGCACATGGCGCAAGCATGCCGACAGGCTGCTCGGAGATCACGTGCTTTGTGCGTTTGGTGTTCTGCCGACCTGAGCCAAGTTTGGTGTGCTATGCGTCCGAGGTGACATGAAGCTATTGTTCGTCGGCGGTACCGGTATCATCAGTTCGGCTTGTACGGAATTGGCGCTGGAACGCGGGATGGAGCTGCATCTGCTGTGCCGCGGACAGTCACCGCGTCCTGTCCCGGAAGGCGCGATCGTGCATCACGCGGACATCCGCGATCCGGCCCGTGTACGCGCGGCTTTGGGCGATTTGAGTTTTGACGCGGTCGTCAATTTCGTCGCGTTTGTGCCAGAGCACATTGCTAGCGACATCGAATTATTCCGCGATCGCACGCGGCAGTACGTTTTCATCAGCTCGGCTTCAGTTTATCGAAAGCCGATCAGTAGCTGGCCGATCGTGGAGTCCACGCCGCTGCACAATCCCTATTGGCAATACGCGCGTGACAAGATCGCTTGCGAAGAGGCGCTGCTGCGCGCCTACCGCGATACGGACTTTCCGGGCACCGTGGTTCGGCCTTCACACACGTACGACAAGACCCTGCTGCCGTTCGATCCCTATGCGTGTGGCTACACGGTGCTGACGCGCATGCTGCAGGGCAAGCCTGTGGTGGTCCACGGTGACGGCACCTCGCTGTGGACGCTGACCCACCATCGGGATTTTGCCCGGGGGCTACTCGGACTGTTGGGGCGCTTCGAGACCATCGGGGAAGCCTTCCATATCACCTCTGACGAGCACCTCAGCTGGGACCAGATCTACCACGAGGTGGCCGCCGCGGCGGGAGTACAAGCTAAATTGGTCCACCTACCATCGGAGGTGATAGCCCGGCACCATCCGGATTGGGGCGCGGGGCTACTCGGAGACAAGGCGCACTGTGCGATCTTCGACAACAGCAAGATCCGACGCTTCGTGCCCGATTTCGAAGCGGTGATCCCGTTCTCCAACGGCGCCCGTGAAATCGTCTCGTTCTATCGCGACAACCCAGACTTCGAGCCTCTCAACGCTGAGCTCGACGCGCTGATGGACCGACTCGTGGAAGCTGCCTCGAAGCTCTAGGCTCCGCGCGAGTTTGGTATTTGAAGCCGGCCTGCGGAGCTCGGACCCTGCCGGCATCCGGTCTGCTCCGCTCAGGTGTCGCCGAGTTCGAGCGGTAAGGGGCTGATCGCGAAGGCCGTATTGATCAAGCCCACGTGTGAATACGTCTGCGGGAAGTTGCCGAGCTGCTCGCCGGTGGTGGGGTCAACGTCTTCGCTGAAGAGCCCCAGCGAGTTCGAATAGGAGACCAGCTGTTCGCAGGCCTCGAGCGCTTCTTCCTTCATGCCTAGGCGCGCCAAAGCTTCGGCGTACCAGAAGCCGCACACGGTGAAGGTGCTGCGCGACTGACCAAAGTCGTCCTCGTGGATATAACGCTGGATCAGCCCCTTGGTTTGGCGCAGCTTCTTGGCCAAACCCAAGACGTGCTGGCGAGCGCGTTCACTCTTGGGATCTAAGTACCCCAAGTTGACCATCATCATCAGAGAGGCGTCGGGGTTCTTGGTGCTAGTGGAGTCCACGTAGTACCCCAGTTCGGGGTCGTAGCAGCCCTCGATCAGGTCACGGCTGGTCTTGACCAACTTGTTCGCGTACTGGATCAGCGCCTCATCACCGATGCGCTCGCCAATGCGCCGCGCCACGGTGGCACCGGACCAGTGCATCAACAATGAGAAGGTGTGCACCCGCGCGATGCCGCGGTACTCCCAAAGCCCCGCATCGGGCTCGGTCATGGTCTCTTCAATGCGCTCCAACATGCGCCGCACCAGGCGCACGACGCCTTTCTGGCCGCCCGCGTCGTGGAAACGAATGTCCAACAGCAGCGGCGCCATGGCGGCGATGATTTCGCCGTAGGCGTCGTTTTGGATTTGCGTGTAGGCGGCATTGCCAGCTCGCACGGGGGTGTTGCCCATGTAGCCCTTGAGATGATCGAGTTCGATCTCAATCAGCTCATGCTCGCCGCTGATGCTGAACACCGGCTGCAAACGGTCCGGATGCGCTTCGGCGATGTTCTTGAGGAACCCGACGAAACCTTCCATCTCTTCGAAGTGGCCCAAGCGGCGCATCGCCTTGAGTGTGAAGTAGGAGTCCCGCAGCCAACAGAAGCGATAGTCCCAATTGCGCCCCGCGCCATGCTCTTCCGGTAAGCTGGTGGTGCTGGCAGCGGTGATCGCGCCGGTGTCTTCATACTGATGCAGCTTCAAGGCCAGCGCCGAGCGGATCACTTCTTTTTGGTAAACGCCCGGCATCGACGTGTGTTTGACCCAACGCTCCCAATAGTGCTTGGTGCGGCTCAGGAAGCTGTCGACGGTCTCTTCCAGCGGTGCCTCGAGGGGGGAGCCCCAAGTCAGCGCCAGATAGCAGTCACGCTCGAGCACGAAAGGCCGCGACTCCAAGATGTACGTCAGCGGGACGTTGGTCGTTAGCCGAAGTGCAGCACCTGGGATATTCCACTTGAGGTGGTTGCTGGCCGCGTAGGATTCCGGCTCGACGCGGCCGTAGTCGACCGTCGGGCGCACCCGGATGCGCAAGCGCGGAGCCCCCGACAGGGGACGGATGCGGCGCATCAGCATCGTGGGTTTGAACGAGCGGTCGTACTGTCGGAAACGCGGCGCGAAGTCGATCACCTCGAAGCTGCCTTCCGACGACCGAAACACCGTTTTCAGGATGTTGGTGTTCGGGATGTAGCTCTGTTCGGTCGTGTATTCAGCGCCGACGGGGATGACCGCAAAATCGCCCCCCTGGTCGGCATCCAGCAGCGCTCCGAACACGAAGCTCGAGTCAAAACGTGGCCAGCACAGCCAAACTACATTGGCGTGCTCATCAATGAGCGCTTGGTACGCGCAGTTTCCGATCAGCGCTAACTTCAAGGGATGGCAGCTATATTCGGGTCAACGTTACGGTGCGGTTTCGCCATACAACTGCGCGTTGCGAGTTTGCAAGAACTACTGAAATTTCGTGCGTATTTGGGTCGATTCCAACGCCGGAGTAGTGCCCGAATGGGGTGTCAAACTCGGGCCACTATGCAATAACGGCAGACCATGTCATCTCCCGGCAAGCTGATTGTCGCCTCGACCCGGCTGCCCGTCACCATGACGCGAACCGATGACGGCTGGAAGGCCGCTCCGAGCGCTGGTGGCTTGGTCACGGCGCTGAAATCAGTCGCAGAACGCAGAAAATTCGAATGGATCGGTTGGCCCGGTACCAACGTGCCGCAAGAGGACCAAGCAGAGGTCGATCGGCTATTGATCGAGCAAGGCGCTCGACCAGTGCATCTGACCCAAGCCCAGGTCGACGGTTTTTACGGCGGCTTCAGCAATAGCGTGCTCTGGCCGCTTTTTCACGGCTTCACGGATATCAGCAGCTTCGATAAATCGGATTGGCACACCTACAAGCAGGTCAACGAGCTGTTTGCGGACGAGATCGTTCGTCGCGCAGCGCCCGGGGATCTGATCTGGATCCACGACTATCAGCTGGCCCTGGTTCCTGAACTGCTCCGAGAGCGGGGGCTGACCTGTCCCATTGGTTACTTCCTGCACATTCCCTTCCCGTCGTCGGAGATCTACCGCACGCTGCCCGTGCGCGAGAGCGTGTTGAGGGGGCTGCTTGGAGCGGACTTCGTCGGTTTTCACGCCTACGAGTACGTCAGCCACTTCCGCAAAGCGTGCCTGCGCGTGCTCGGCATCGAGAGTCAACCGGACCTGGTGCGCAACGGGTCGCGTCGAGTGCATCTGGGCGTGCTGCCAATCGGCATTGACCCAGCTGAGATTCGTGAGATGGCCAGCACCAAAGAGGCCATCAACGAGCTGACGGCTCTCAAGACCGCGTACAAGGGAAAGAAGATCATCTTGGGCGTGGACCGCTTGGACTACACCAAGGGGATCCCCGAGAAGTTGCTGGCCTTCGAGCAACTGCTGGAAGAGCACCCCCGCTGGCGGACCAATTGTGTCTTGATCCAGGTGGCCGCACCGTCGCGGGAGTCCGTTGACGAGTACCAGGCGCTCAAGCGGCGCGTGGATGAATTGGTCGGCGGCATCAACGGGCGTTACGGTTCACCCGATCACACGCCCATCGTGTACATCAATCAAAGCGTCAACCGCACGCGCCTCACGGGCATGTACCAGGCTGCGGACATTGCGCTCGTGACGCCGGTTCGAGATGGCATGAACCTGGTCGCGCTGGAATACATCGCCGCGCGGGGTGAGCAGGGGGGCAGCCTGATCTTGAGCGAGTTTGCGGGGGCCGCGTATCTGCTTCCTGGAGCGCGCTTGATCAGCCCCTATAACTTGGCGCAAGTCGCCGAGACGCTTGCGGAAGAGCTGGAGAGTGAACACGCGGATGCCAGCCATATGCTGGAGTTCGTCAACGAGAACACCAGCATGAGCTGGGCGAACAAGTTCCTCGACCGCCTGGAGGAGACAATCGTCGAAGTTCAGCCTCCGGCCGTTCGCCTTCGAGTCGACGTTGAGCCCGCGCTGCAACGCCTGGAAGGCGCCAAGCGGCCCCTGGTATTCCTCGACTACGACGGAACGTTGCGCGGATACGAGCGCAAGCCCGGAGACGCAGTTCCCAATGCGCGGATTCGGGGAGTGTTGCGGGAGTTGTCCGAGACGGCGTCTGTCTACGTGGTCAGTGGCCGTTCTGGTGAAGTGCTCGAGAAATGGCTCGGTGATCTGCCGATCGGCTTGGTCTGCGAGCATGGGTTCGCGGTGAAAGAAAGGGGCGGCTCCTGGCAACAACGAGAGTCCGTCGAAATCACCGGGTTGGAAATGGTGCAGCCGCTGTTGGAAGAGTTCGCCCGACGCACGCCAGGCGCGGCTCTCGAGATCAAGCGTTCTGCACTCGCGTGGCACTACCGTTCGGCGGATCCCGAATTCGGCACGTTTCAGGCGCGAGAGCTGCTGAATCAGCTCGAAGAGCAGCTCAAACAGGACTCGTTTGCGGTCTTGCGCGGCAACAAGGTGATCGAGATCCGACCCTTCAATTCGACCAAAGGGCACGCCGTGGAGGAGTTGCTCGAACGGCACGCCGACGCGGATGCGGTGTTCTGCGCCGGAGACGATCGCACGGATGAGGACATGATGGCGGCGGTCGCTCGCAAGCGGGGCAACTCCGCCGTTCTGTGTTGGGTTGGTGGTCAGAACGCGAGTGCCGAATTCTGGGCAGATTCGAGTGAGTCGCTGCTGGGGGAGCTCGGTGCGCTGGCGCACATGTGGCAAGAAAGTCAGGGTAAGACGCCGAAAAGCGAACGCGACGAGGCGCTTTTGGGCTAGACGACGGTCGCGAGTTTTTCGACCGCTGCCGGTGGTGGTTGCAGAATGACCACTTTGCCACCAGATTGTTAGTTACGTGGGCACGTTGCGCTTTCAGCTTTTCGGATTTCCGGTTCGGATTGAGCCTAGCTACTGGTTCATCACGTTGCTGTTCGGCTGGGGTATTGGCAGAAGCTCCGTCGCACTCGGCTTGATGGTCGCGGCGATCATCTTCGTCAGCATCTTGGTGCATGAGTTGGGGCATGCGCTATCGGCGCGAGCCTTCGGGCTGTCGCCGCAGATCAGCCTGCACATCATGGGCGGAACGACCGCTTTCCCACCCAGCGCGCAACTCACGCGTGGCCGGGACGTGATGATTTCTCTCGCTGGTCCCTTTGCTGGGTTCGCTCTGGGCATCGTGGCGTTGATGCTGATGAGGCTGTATGGGCCCGCGGCTGGTGTCATGCCGGAGGGCTACGAACCTAGTCTCTTCATCATCGGCCTCGAGTTCCTCGCCACGGTGAATCTGTTCTGGGGCGCCATCAATCTGATCCCAGTGATCCCGCTGGACGGGGGCAGGGTGATGGCCGCCATCATGGGGCCCGAGCGTCGCCAGTTGGCCGCGGGCATTTCGCTGGCAGTCGGATTGGGGATCTCGTTTTTGTTTCTGCAGAGTGGTTGGGTCGCAGCCGCGCTGATCTTGGGACTCTCGGCGGTGACCAGTTTCTTCCGAGTGCGCCAAGCCAGCGCGCCCCAAGCGAGCGTCAACGACGAGTCGCTGAAGCAGGCGCTCCACGCCGCGCAACAGGCGCTCGATAATGGCGCTTTTGCCCAGGCCATCATGCTGGCCCGCGGGGTGCTCGGCGTTGCGACGGATCCGAAGGTTGGCGGCCGAGCCTTGGAAATCCTGATCTGGGCCCACCTGGGTGCGGGTGAGGTTGAGCTGGCTCAGCAAGCGGCACGCTCGGCTCCCGAAGGCGTGATCGATGGCTATGCCGCGGGCGCTGCCCACGAAGCCGCAGGCTCCCTGGACGACGCGCGTCGCGTGCTGGGCAGAGCGAGGGCCCTGGGGGATTCGCGGGTCGAGTTGACGGCGCTGCTGGTCAAAGTGATGTTGGCGCAAGAGGACTACCCGTCCGCAGCCACGTTGACCCGTGAGATCGTCGACAAGATCACTCCCGATGACGTGCGTCGCGTCGCCACCGAGGCCGAAGAAGGCGGCGCTCACGCGGAAGCCGCACGGCTGAGTCTCGACTTGGCCAAGACGGAGCACTGCTTTCGGGACGCGTGCAAGGCCGTCTTCGGTTTTGCCAAGGCAGGGGCCAACAGTGATCTGGTGGAGGCCTTCAAGCTAGCGCGCAGCTTTGACCGCGACGCGACGCTCAAGCTGCTCGACGACGAGCGTTTGACCGCCGCCAAGACCGAGCTCGAAGGCGTCTAAGCTGCGCCCCTAATAGTCTGTGCCCCGAACGCGCTGATCGAAGGGCCGCGCTTCTCAGGGGTAGGGGCCGGGATCTCCGAGCGCTGTGTGCTCGGGCAAGCCCAACATCAAGTTCATGTTCTGAATAGCCTGACCCGCACCGCCTTTGAGTAGATTGTCCAGCGCGCTCACGCACGTGACCAAGCGGCGTCCAGCTTGCTCTGGTCCGGCGATGATCTTCACCTCGGCGAAGTTGGAGCCCGCCACAGCCACGACCTCAGGCAGACGGGCGGCGGGACGTCGCACGAAGTAGCTTTCGGCGAAGGCAGACTCGACCGCCTGATCCAGCTGGTCCTGATCCACCTCCGCCGGGACGCTGGCAAATGAGTTGGCCAAGATCCCCCGAGTCAGAGGCGCCGCTACCGGGACGAACCCGATCTGCAGGTTCTTGCCGCCCGCCCGACGTAACGTTTCGGCGATCTCCGGCGCATGCGGATGCGTGAGCGGACGATAGGCTCGGAGGTTGCCCGCGCGCGCCGGGTGGTGTGTGGTCGGCAGTGCGGTGCTACCAGCGCCGCTCGAACCCGTGATGCCCACGCTATGCACCGCGCCTTCGAGCCAACCTGCTTTGGCCAAGGGCAACAGGCCCAACTCAATCGTGGTGGCGAAGCAGCCCGGCGAAGCCAAGTAGCGCGTGTTTTGGATGCGCTCGCGATTGAGCTCCGGCAGACCGTAGACGAAGTCCGACAGCATTTCCGGTAGCGGATGAGCTGCGCCGTAGAAACGTTCATACTCGGGCGCATCATCGACGCGGAAAGCACCCGAGCAGTCGATGATGCGTGTGGCCGTGCTCCTCAGCTGTTTGGTGACGCTCCAGCTGACCTGATGAGGCAACGCCAAGAACACGACATCCACCGCCTCGACTTTCGCTTCGTCCTCGGGCACGGCCTGGTAGCGCAGCTGGGTGAAGCCTTCCAGGTTGGGATGGGCGGCGCCAAGCGGCTGTCCAATGTGGTCAGCCGCGCAAACCCTCACCAACTCCACATCGGGATGCAGGATCAGACGGCGCAGCAGTTCCGCCCCGATGTAGCCGGTGGCGCCGTAGACGGCAGCTTTGAATCGCTTCACCCAGCAAATGTAGCACCGCTGCTGATGTCCAGGAGCAGAAGTGTCAATCGGGCTCAGGTAGGTCTCCGAGCCCGTGGTACGGGGCGATTTCAACGTGTTCGTAGCTTCGAAAGCCGTAGGCTCTCGCGTCGTGGATGGGGCTGATTGCTTCGCGCCGCAACTGTGTGATCGCCACCTGATGGGTGTTGGGCGGGCGCGATGCTCGCACTGGAGTGTGAAGCGGAAGTCGTGACCGGCAGCCGATCGCGAGACGAGCAAGTGGCTCCGCTCCGGAGCGACGGGCCGCTCCCCACTCCAGTGCCGAGCCTAGAGTCGGTCAGCAAGCGTGACTAGCGGTGTCCGCACTGCGGCCAGGCGCTGAGTGCCGCCGACAAGGAGTACTTCGAGGGCAACGACGCGCGCAAGGCCCAGCAGAAGGCGAGCCTCGAGCGCGACCAGGTGGAAGGGCAAGTGCGCCCCGTGCTCGTGGCTTTTCGGCGCCTGGTTCGCCTCCAGTTTGGTCCAAGCTCTCGCGAGTATCGGGGCGTGGCCGCGCAGCTCGTGGTCCCCGCCGGCCGGCACAGCGCTTTCGCGAGTTGCGAGGGATCGCCCAACAGTGGGCGTGGCGGTAACCGCAGCCGCTTCCGCAGCTGACGCGGAAGCAGCCTCAGCATCAGGTGCAGCTACTGACGCTGGAAGGGATCAGGCGTCCGCTTCGAACAGATCGAGTTGCCGGTCGGGCGGGGGCAGATCGTGCTGTTGCAGCAGCAGCGTCTCGTGCTCGATATCGCGTTCGATGACTTCCTGATTATCGAAGGCGAACGCCAAAGCGTCGAAGATCTTGCCTGCGCCGAGACGCGGATAGCGCTTGATCAGCACCTCGACTGTGGCGCCATTGCGATAGAAAGCCCAAAGTCGGCGCACCGGAACACGGGACCCGACGACGTAAGGGCTTCCCCCGAGGACGTTCTTGTCAACCCGCACGTGCGGGTGTGGAATGAGTACGATCGGTAGGTCCGCCAAGCGTGCGCTCCGCCAATACAGGCGACGCTAGCGCAGAGGATCCTGCTACCAACAACACCTGAATGTTGCTCAGCATAACCTACGTCGCGCGCGACTGCCACAAACTGCGCACATCGCGATCGTTCAATTGACGATCACGCACCACACTTGTTCAGCATCAGTGTGCCATGCGTTTCACTGGCGCGGACAAGTCAGTGGCGCTGAAAAGCGGATGCGGTGTGCGCCTTATCTATTCATGCTGGCGTGCAGCAGCTCAGCCGAGTTTGGCCAAAACCTTCTCAGTGACGTTATCGGCGGTGAAGCCGAACTTCTCGGCGAGCAGCTCTGCCGGCGCGGAAGCACCGAAGCTGTCGATACCGATGCTCAGCCCGTCGCCAACAATCGCACCCCAAACGGGAGTGGCGCCAGCCTCGACGGAAACACGCAGACCCGACGTGCCCAGGATGCGGTCACGCTCGGCCTTGGGCTGACGCAGGAACACGTCCACGCAGGGCATCGACACGACGCGCACGGACTTGCCCTGCTTCTCGAGTTGCTCTTTGGCTTCACAGCACACGTGCACCTCACTGCCCGTGGAGATCAGCACCACGTCAGGCTTGTCGGCGTCACTGACGATGTAGGCACCCTTGAGCATCTCGCTGGCCTTGAAGCCTTCGGGGCGCGGCAACGTCGGCAGGTTCTGGCGCGTGAGCAAGATCGCCGTGGGGCCATCTTCACGCGATAGGCAATGGGCCCACGCGGCCGCCGCCTCATGCATGTCCGCTGGGCGAAAGACATCCAGGTTGGGGATCAAACGCAGCGACGAGGTTTGCTCGATCGGTTGGTGCGTGGGGCCATCTTCACCCACGAAGATCGAGTCATGGGTGTAAACGAAAGCTGCCTTCTTGCCCATCATTGCGCTCAAGCGCACCGAGGGGCGCATGTAGTCGCTGAAGATCAGGAACGTCGAAGTCACGGGCACGAAACCGCACAGCGACAGGCCATTGGCGATCGAGCCCATGCCGTGCTCACGCACGCCGTAGTGGATGTTGCGACCGCTGAAATCAGCCGGGGAGATATGGGCGAACCCGTTGAGATCCGTCTTGGTGGAGCCTGCCAAGTCGGCGGCGCCGCTCACGATCTGAGGTACGAGCTTGGCTGCCACTTGGAGGATCTTGCCGCCGCTACCGCGCGTGGCTTGGGCTTTGTCTTCTGCCGCCGCGTACAATTGATCCAGAAGATCCGCGGGCACGCCGTTTTCGCTGAACTGCTTCCAGATCGCGGCCTGCTCGCCAGAGAGCGCAGCGATCTTCTTTTGCCAGGCTTCATATTCGGGCAGCACGGCTTCGACGCGCGCCTTGAACGGAGCGTAGGCCTCATCCGGAACGTGGAACTCGGGCTCCGTGGGCCAACCCGCTTTGGTCTTGGCGCCGTTGATTTCTTCGCGCCCAACAGCTGCGCCGTGGGCGGCCGAGGTGTCCTGTTTCGTCGGTAGACCAATGCCGATGTGGGTCTTGGCGATGATCAGCGTGGGCTTCTTGGCGTCCGCCGTGGCGTCCAAGGCTTTTCGAACCTGCTCAGGATCGTGACCATCCACGCGAGCGATCTGCCAGCCGTAGGCCTCAAAGCGCTTGCCGACGTCTTCACCAAAGCTGAGCTCGGCTTTGCCGTCGATGGTGATGTTATTGTCGTCGTAGATCACCACCAAACGATCCAGCTGCCACAAGCCGGCCAAGCTGGCGGCCTCTGAAGCCACGCCTTCCATCAAGTCGCCGTCGGAAGCCAGGGCGAACACGCGGAAGTTGAACAAGTCTTTGCCAAAGCGCGCTGCCAGCAGCTTGGAACCCAATGCCATGCCCACGGCGTTGCCGACACCTTGACCCAACGGACCAGTCGTCGTCTCGACACCTTCGGTGTGACCGTACTCGGGATGACCCGGGGTCTTGCTGTCGAGCTGACGGAAGTTCATCAGATCGTCTTTGCTGACGTTGTACCCGGCCAGATGCAGCACCGAGTAGAGCAACATCGAGGCATGGCCACAGGACAGCACGAAGCGGTCGCGGTTGGGCCAGCTCGGGTCCTTGGGATTGTACCGCAAGTAGCGCGTGTACAGGTCGGTGGTGATACCCGCGAGCGCCATCGGCGTGCCCGGGTGACCACAGCCAGCCTTTTCGACTGCGTCAGCGGAGAGAAATTGAATCGAGTGAACAGCGGCGTCGAACGAGCTCATGGCAACGCGCTGTAACTTGTCTGCGGCAGAAATGGGAAGGCTACTTTGCACTTTTTATCGCACTTTGATGCTCTTCTAGAGTGCGACTGAACGTGTGCCGGCCCCCGTTCGGTGCCACGAAAAAATAATAGGCTGTGGACGGTGGGTGCAACACAGCACGAATTGCGTCGATGCTGGGGTTCCCGATGGGCCCAGGGGGGAGTCCGGGGTTGCGGTAGGTGTTGTAACGGTTGGCCGGATCTCTGAGCATGCCAGGGGTAACCCGTCCCGAATAGGCAGCGCAGCTGGGCGGTGCATCTGGCAATTTGCAGCCATAAGCGGCGGTTGGATCGCTCTGCAGCATGCGTCTCGGGCGGAAGCGTTCGTCGCTCAGCCGATTGAAGAAGACGCTGGCGATGGCGCCGAATTCGCCCGCGTCAGCGGCTTCTTTCTGCACCACCGAGGCGAGGGTGAGCACATCGAATTGGCTGAAGCCGAAGGCGTCGTGCAGACGTTTCAGAGCCGTTGCCTCTTTTTCAAACAACGCCGCGAAGCGCGTCTTGGCTTGGCTGTGCATGCGCCGGATGACGCCGTGCGCGCTGGTGTTAACTCGCAAATCGTACGAGGCTGGGTAAAGCCAACCCTCGTGGCTTTGGATTTTGGGGTTTTGTTGGGTGCTGCCGGGCTCGTCATCGGCTTCAGGCGCTGACAAGGCCAAGCGCTGGAATTCGGCGGCACTACAGATCCCCTCTTGCTCCAGCCGGGCCGCGATTTGAAACGTGTCCCAGCCCTCCGGGATGGTCACGCGGCGCTCGGGGCGGCCGTGCAGGCGGGCGAGCAACTGCACGTAGCTCTTCGCCGACGCACCCCGCGGCAGTAGATGCACGCCGCTTTCGAAGGTCGACAGTGGGTGATAGAGCCGCTTGTACCAGCTGAAGCGGCTAGGGTCATCGAGCAGTCCAGCGGCCTCGAGGGCTGCGGCGACGGCCGCCGTGTCCAGCGCGGTGCCCAGCTCGAATCGCACGAACTGCTCGCTGGACTGGGACGCGGTGGCTTCGGGGTCCTGGTCCCCGCTGACCCCCCAGATCCACAGCAGGCAGGCGCCACAGAGTAGCGCGGCGACAGCCGCCCCAGCCGCCAGGATCCACTTAGATAGCGGTTTGCGTCTGGGCGACCGACGAGCTCGCGATTTGGGCCGTCGCGAAGCAGGCTTGGCGCTCGAACTGCCGGAATTGGGTCGGGCCTTACCCTTGGGTTTGCTTTGGGTACGGCTGCTGGAGCGGGCGGCGCTCACGGCTCGTGATCTGCCTCGGTATCGGTCGCGCGCAGGCGCTGCTGATCGAGCCAGGCCTGCAGCAGCACAGCAGCCGAAGCGCTATCGATGCGGTCTCGGGAGCGCTTGATGTCGAGACCCTGCGACGACAGGCGCGCTTGCGCTTCGCGGGTGGTCAGCCACTCGTCGTACAGTTCGACCGGCACGCCGCTGGCTTGCTGCAGCAGTTCGGCGAAGCGCCGTGCCCGGCGGGCTGGGGGACCCTCCCGCCCATCCAAGCTGCGCGGCAGACCGACGATGAAACGCTCAATTGCCTCATCGGCAGCAACGCGAGTCAGCTCCGCGAGCAGTGGCTTGAGGTTGCGCGCATCCAGAAAAGGGCGCGGATGAGCCATGGCTCCGAGTTCGTCACTCAGCGCCAGGCCAGCCCGTACTTTCCCGTAGTCGACTGCCGCGACCCGCATCGCTCTGCACGCTTATCACGCCGCGGCGCTTCAGGCCGAGAAGCAGGGGATTTCAGGCATTTCTGGCCATGGGACCGGTGTAGCAGGTGTTGCGCGTCGCCGAGCGGTCCGGCGGCTTGACCGGTGGCGGGGCGGTCGACCATAAGCGCTCACTGCATGCAGTTCCGAGCGGTCAAGGGGATGAATGACATCCTCCCGGGCGAAATCAGTGCCTGGCACAAGTTGGAGCGTGCGTTCGTGCGAAGCGCTGAGCTTCACGGCTACAGTGAAGTTCGCACGCCCTTGGTCGAGCCGACCGGCTTGTTCGTGCGCTCGATCGGGGACGCGACCGACATGGTGCAGAAGGAAATGTACACCTTCGAGCGCCACAACGATTCGCTGACGCTCCGCCCCGAAGGCACCGCGAGTTGTGCTCGCGCCTACGTGCAGCACTCGGTGCACGCCAAAGAGCCCATCACCCGCTGGTACTACCTTGGGCCCATGTACCGTGCGGAGCGCCCCCAGCGGGGCCGCTACCGCCAGTTCTACCAGGCGGGCTGCGAGATCTACGGCGATCCAGGACCAGCCTGCGACGCCGAGTTGGTAGCGATGCTCTACGATCTGTTCCGAGGTCTGGGGATCAGCAGCCTGCGCGTGCTGGTCAACTCGCTCGGAGGCGCCGAAAGCCGTGAGCGCTACCGTCAGTTGTTACTCGAGTACCTGACGCCGCGTCGCAGCGAACTGTCCGAGACGTCGCAGCAACGCTTGGACAAGAACCCGCTGCGCGTGCTGGATTCGAAGAGTCCGCAAGATCAAGCCGTGGTGGCCGGGGCACCTCCCACCTTGGCGGCGCTTTCAGAAGCTGACCAAGCGCACTGGGAAGAGCTCAAGGCTCAGTTGGACGCGTTGGAAATCCCCTACGAAGTGGACACTGGCCTGGTCCGAGGTTTGGACTACTACAGCCGCACGCTGTTTGAGATCCAGAGCGACGCTGGCAACCTGGGCACCCAGAACGCGATCGCCGGTGGTGGCCGCTATGACGGCATGGTCCAGAGCTTGGGTGGACCGGATACTCCTGCCATCGGCTTTGCGATGGGCCTGGAGCGCATCCTGCTCGCCATGGGCGAGCAACCTTCCGCGCAACCGGCGCTGTGTTATGTGGCTCCGCTCGGCGCCGAAGCGATTCGGGCCGGGTTGAAGCTGGGCAGTGAGCTGCGAGAAAAGGGCGTTCGAGTTGAGGTTGATGGGCGAGACAATTCACTCAAGAGCAAGCTGCGTCGCGCCAACTCGATGGGCGCTGCAGTCTGCGCCATCTTTGGCGAAGCCGAGTTGCAGCAGGGACAGGTCCAGGTGAAGAACCTCAACGCACGAACCCAGCTGGATGTGGCCCGCGCGGACGCGGCCAAAGTGATTGCTGAGCAACTCGCTGCAGCTGCTGAGGAGACAGCTTGATGGCGGCTCGAGGCATTTCTCGCTGGGCCCGGCTGTGGGCTTGTTTGGCCTGCGCGCTCTCCTTGACGGCGCTGACCGCCGAGGCTCAGGCCCAGTTTGGACCCGGCGGGGGCATGGGCCCGGGCTTTGGTGGCAATCGCCCCAAGCCGGAGCCGAAACAAAAACCCAAACAAGATCCCGACATGCCGGAGACGCACGCCGCCTCCGGCAGCGGCGATTCCATGCTGCCCCAGGGCAGCGAACCCACGCTTCCAGAAAAGCCTCTGGAGATCAGCGAAAGCGTCGCCAAACGCATCGGCACCGACAAAGTGCTCGACGAGCCTGAGGTTGGCCGCGGAGAGTTCACGGAACGCGACTTCTACGGACTCTGGTACCAGGAAAAGAGCGACGACTATCAGCTCAAGATGGCGTTTCCCGTCTGGCTCGAGCGCACCCAGCCAAGTTTGACGGATCCCACCAAGCTCGACCGCGCATCGCTCTTCGGCGGGATTTACTACAATCGCCGCAGCGCGGAACGCTCGGACGATGTCGTCTTTCCGGCATTCTGGAACCTGCAGGACAAACACAGCCGCACCACGGTGGTGGGGCCGTTGGTCAATCGCGTCGCTCCGGACGAGACGGACAACTGGTTGGCCCCGCTCTACTTCTTCGGGACGCGCAAACACGGATCGTATCAGATCATCCCGCCGCTCTTGACCTACCTGAACCACGACGACGAAGGTGGGTTCAACCTGATCGGTCCCGGCTTCTGTTCGTTCGATGGCAGCAGCGCTTGCTTCGGCAATCCCAAATCGCGCGACCTGGGCTTGTTCCCGCTGTGGTTTCAGGGCTACGACGAGACCAGTGACTACCGTCTGATCTTGCCGCTGCTCCACTACCACGAGAACGACGAAAAAGAGCTGAGCACGCTAGATATCTGGGGGCCGTTCTATCGGGAGAGCACTGAGGAGCGTGAGCTGCTTCACCTGCTGCCGTTCTATTGGAGCATTTGGGGCAAGAACGAACGTCACACCACGTTGCTGCCATTCTTTCACTACGGTTGGAAGGGCAACTCCTCGCTGTTCGTGAACCCGCTGTTCATGACGTCGACCAGTGAAGAAGGCTACAAGACTTTCGCGACTTGGGGTTACGCGCGCTACCGCGGACGCACTGAACTGGACATGTACACGCCCCTGCTGTGGCTGTATCGCGATCCCGATGCCGGCATCGACCAGAAGCTGCTGTTTCCATTCTACTACGAGTACACCAGCCCACGTGAGGACAGCTGGGCGCTGTTTCCTTTTTACGGCCAGTTTGAGCGTCACGGTGTGAGTAACAGCACCTGGATCACTCCGCTGTTCAACCACACCCACAGCCTCACCGGTTGGTCCACGAATCTGTACCCGATCGCGTTTTTCGGTCGCGAGCGGCATAGCTCCCACTCGGTAGTCGCGCCGATATTCTGGGATTTCTCGAGCCCCAGCTCACGCTCGACGGTAGCGTTTCCCGTGTACTGGCGCTTCGCCGGTGAAGATTCGCTCACTCAGCTAATCGGCAACGTTTTGTACACGGAAAAGCAGGTGAAGCACGGTCTGGACTGGAAGGTCCACCTGCTGCCCGCGCTATCCTACGGCGAGACCCCGGATGGGCACTCGTGGGATATCTTGCTGGGTTTGGTCGGCTACAAGCGCCGGGGTGACTACACCGCGCTCAAGTTGTTCTGGGCCACGATTCCGCTGTCGGGCGAGCTGGACTAAGCACATTCAGGCTCAGCCATTGGCTTGGCGCTAGGCGTCAAGTGCGGCGAGACGCTGGCGCACGCGCTGTCCCCGCTCGTCCTGCAACGCGGCGTGCAGCACGCCCAAGGTGGCGGCCGGGTTCGGGGGGTATTTGCGTCTGGTCCCGAGGCTTCGTGATACAGCAACGACGCAGCGCTGTCGGAAAGCTGGATCCGCCTCCACCTGCTTGATGAGCGCTACGTGGGCGCGCTGCTGAAGCTCTTCGTCGCGGCAAATCAACAGCGTGTCACAGCCCGCTCGAACCGCGCGCACTGCGGTCTCTTCGATCGGCCAATGATCATTCAGCGCGCCCATCTCTAGATCGTCGCTGAAGGTGACGCCTTCAAATGAGAATTCGTTGCGCAGCAAGTCCGTCAGCAGTCGTGAGCTGAGTGTCGCCGGCAAGCTGTCCATGCTTTCGAACACGACGTGGGCGCTCATTAGGCACGCGCTCGAGCGTGCCAGTCTCTCGAACGGGTACATCTCCAGCTGGCGCAGTTCCACGCTGGGCTTGCGCACCGTCGGCAGCGCCAGGTGGCTGTCCAGATCCGTGTCACCGTGCCCCGGAAAGTGTTTCACGCAGGCCATCAAACCTCGGCTCTGGAACCCCTCGATGAAGCAGCGGGCGAGGCGAGTCACGCTTGCGGGGGAAGCGCCAAACGAGCGATCCCCGATGACGGGGTTGGCCGGGTTCGAGTCCACGTCAACGACTGGGGCGAAGTTCAAGTTGAAGCCGCACGCAACCAACTCCACGGCGATGGCTTGAGCCAGCTCGCGGGTGAAAGTAGCGTCATCGAGCCGACCCAACCGGCGCATCGCGGGCGCCTGGATCACTCCCTGCTTGAGGCGACGGACGCGTCCGCCCTCCTGATCAATCGAAATGAATGGCGGGAAAGTGCCGCCAGCAGCTTGCTTGGCCACGCGCCGGCACAGCATCCACGTCGTGTCGACGTCCGGGGTGTTGCGGGAGAAGAGGATGACGCCGCCTAGCGCTTGGTTCTTCAGAGCCGTTTGCAGACGCGTCGGCAGATCTGTGCCTTCGAACCCCACGACCAGCAGCTGTCCGCACAGCTGTTCGTTGCTGAGCTGTTGGACCTCCCTCAACGACGCCTCAAATCCATCGTATTGCTAGGGGAGCTTGACGTTCATGTCTTGGCAAGCGGCGACCGCCAGGTCATTGGCCAGGGCCTCCAGCTTGTCGAGCTTGGGGCCTTCGAGCATCACCCTCAGCTTGCTCTCCGTGCCGCTCCAGCGGATCAGTACGCGGCCCTGTTTACCGAGCTGTTTTTCGATCTGTGCCCAGCGCTTCTTCAGGCGTGGCATCTCGTCGAAGGCGCGCTTTTCCGGAAGGCGGACGTTCTTCAAGACTTGGGGCAAGCGGGTCATCACTCGAGCCAGTTCGCTCAGCGGTTTCTGCTCCCGAACGGCGATGGCGAGCACCTGCAAAGCGGCGACAATCCCATCTCCGGTAGTGGCGTGTTCACTGAACACGAGGTGACCGCTTTGTTCACCCCCGAAGGTGTAGCCGCGCTCGCGCATCTCTTCCACCACGTAGCGGTCACCGACTTGGGTCCGCTTGAGCTTGCCGCCAGCAGCTACCAGCGCTTGCTCCAGGCCCATGTTGCTCATCACTGTGGCCACCAACGTGTTCTTCTTGAGCCTGCGTTGGGCCAACATGCGCGTGGCGCATAGAGCCATCACCGCGTCTCCGTCGACGATGTCCCCGTTCTCATCGACCACGATCAGCCGGTCAGCGTCGCCATCCAGCGCAATGCCGATGTCAGCGTGGTGCTTCTTGACTTCTTTGGCGACATGCTCCGGGTGGAGCGCGCCACAGTCGCGGTTGATGTTGCGACCGTTGGGGTTGCAGCCGATTGCCCAGACCTGCGCTCCCAGCTCGTGGAAAACATCCGGCGCAGCCCGGTAGGCCGCTCCGTGGGCAGCGTCCACCACGACCCGGACGCCCTTGAGCGCCAAGTCATTGGGGAACGTGTTCTTGGCGTACACGATGTATCGCCCGGTCGCTTCCTCAATGCGCTCCGCTCGCCCGACGCGAGCACCCGTGGCGGCGCGGTCGTCGAGCCGTGGGTCTTCGAGCAGCTGTTCGATTTCTGCTTCGGCGGCGTCAGCCAGCTTGAAGCCGTCGGGACCGAACAGTTTGATGCCGTTGTCCTCGTAGGGATTGTGGCTGGCGCTGATGACGACGCCTGCGTCGGCACGCATGCTGTGCGTCAAGTTGGCGACCGCGGGAGTTGGGATCGGACCGCTGAGCAGCGCGGTGCCGCCCATCGCGCAAATGCCCGACGCCAAAGCCGTCTCCAACATGTAGCCGCTCAGACGGGTGTCTTTGCCGATCACGATCTTGGGACGGAAATTCCTGCCATTGCCTGCCTGGTGCATAGCCACCAAGGTGATCGCACGGCCCAATCTGAGCGCCAATTCCGGCGTCATTGGGTCGACATTGGCTTTGCCGCGAATGCCGTCAGTTCCGAATAGATGGCGAGTCGTTGGCTCGTCGTTGCTCTTCTTCTGCTTGCGTCCTGCCACTGTCATCTTCTGTGGGGGTCAAAGTTGGTCGTCTCAAACCTACGGGGTTTTAGGCTGAGTGTCAGTCGCGGAAGTTTTTGAACTGCAGCTCAATGCCAAAGTCTTCCGACTTGAGCGAAGCGATCGTCGACTGCAAATCATCACGCTTCTTGCCTGTGATGCGCAGGGTGTCCTGTTGAATCGCGGCCTGCACCTTGAGCTTGGCGTCTTTGATGTGTTTGATGATGGCTCTGGCCTTGTCCTGATTGATGCCTTCACTGACGCTGACGCTCATCTTGCTGTTGGCACGTGGACCAGGCACAGGCTTGTCCGCCTCGAAGTACTTCAAGCTGACTTTGCGTTTGACCAGCTTTTCTTGCAGCACATCATACGCGGCTTTGACGCGGTCATCGGTGCTGGCCGTGATCAGGAAGCCGGCATCGTGCTTTTCGATTTTGGCGTCCGTACCTTTGAAATCGAAACGCTGCCCTAACTCACGAGTGGCTTGGTTGAGCGCGTTGTTGACTTCGGACCAATCCAGTTTGGAAACGACGTCAAACGAGGGCATTACATTTCCACGGGAGGATCTGTGGGGAGTCCTAACAGCACCGCTCGAGCTGGGCCGACGAGGAAGATAGAGCCCGTGACCACAACCAAGCCTCGCGGCCCCACGTGAGTGCGCGCCTTCTGCAACGCTTCAGCGACGGAGCCAGCGACTTCGCCCGCGTAGGCCTCAGCCATGGGCTCTGGCGGAGCGGCTTTGCTCACCTCGGGCTTGACGAAGACCCGGTGACTCACTGAGTTCTCCAGGCGCGCCAGCATTGCTTTCCAGTTCTTTTCTTGGGTCGTGCCGAACACCAGCACCACGCCGCGCTTGCTCCCAACGGTCTCAGAGGCTGTGGCATCAATGATGTGTCCCAGCAGGACCGCGCCATCGGGATTGTGGCAGCAGTCGAGCAGAGTCAGCTCTTGGCCGTTGCGGTGCAGTAGCTCGTTTCGGCCGGGCCACAGCGTGTCCTCAATCCCGGAAGCAATCGCGTCATTGCTGACGCCGAATTGCCGGGCGACGGTGGATGCGACGGCCAAGTTGGTACCGAACATCGCCATCCGCGGGTAGGCGAGTTGGGCTCCGGGGTACGGTTCAGCGCTGCCCAGTTCAACGATTTCAGCGCCAACGTCAGCGGCCTTGGCCTCCATCACTTCCCGCGCGTGGGGATGCAGCTTACCCAGCACGAGCTTGCTACCGGGTTTGATGATGCCGGCTTTTTCTACCGCAATCTTTCGCAGCGTATCCCCCAGCTCCGTCATGTGATCGAAGGAGATGCGGGTGATTGCCGTCACCCTAGGGGGCGGGATCACGTTGGTGGCGTCGAGCCGCCCGCCAAGCCCAACCTCAATCACCGCGATCTTCACGCCCGCGTTCTTGAACGCCAGGAACGCGGCCACGGCAGAGGTCTCGAAAAACGTCAGATCGGGCGCAGCGTCCATCACCTGGTTGATGACGCGGACCACTTCATCATCGCTGATTGGCTGGCCATCGACTTGGATGCGCTCGGCGAAGCGGTTGAGATGCGGCGAGGTGAACATGCCGATCTTCCCCAAGCCTCCATGCCGCAACATGGAAGCCGAGAAAGCGCAGACGCTGCCCTTGCCGTTCGTGCCGCCAACGTGCACAGCCTCGAAGCTGCGCTCAGGGTTGCCCAGCTTGTCACAAGCCGCCTGTACCCGATCCAGGCCAAGCTTACGGCCCTTCGGGATCAGCCCGTACAGGCGCTCAAGAGTTTCCTTCAGACTGCTCACTCGTAGATCCGAACTCCCCACTAAAACTAGCAGTGAGGGGAAGGTTCGTATACTCGGCAAATGCGGGCAACTTCCAGTGGTTTGGGACGCTTCGCGGCGGCCGGCGAGGCCAGGGCCCAGGCGGCTGCGCGCGAGGCTCGACATTGCGGCGCTCCCTCGGCTGTTTGCAGGCTTCCAGCGGAGCTTCACCTACACGTCTGCGGCGACCGGTTCACGGGGTCGTCCGGCGGGCCCGCGGTCCGGGGCGTTGTGGCGGAATTCCAGCTTCGCCGCGCCCGACCCGCGAAAGCGATGACCCACTGCGCGCCAGCCGCTAGCATCGCCTCATGGCTAGCAGGCAAGACGGTGACTTCCGTTCGGAATCGCCGACTCAGGGATTGGCCGTTCAGGTAGCGCGTGCGGGGGGCGTCGAAGTGCCGCTGCCGGCGTATCAGACGCACGGAGCCGCGGGAATGGATCTGCACGCGGCGCTCGATGAAGCCATCACCCTGCAACCAGGAGAACGGCGGCTGGTGCCCACCGGATTGAGGTTCGCGCTGCCCCATGGGTACGAGGGCCAGATCCGCCCACGCTCCAGCTTGGCGCTGCGCCACGGGGTGAGCGTCGTCAACTCCCCCGGTACCATCGATAGCGACTTTCGGGGTGAGGTGGGCATCGTGCTGATCAACCACGGACAAGAACCTCTGCAGATCCGCCCCCTGGAGCGCATCGCGCAGCTGGTGGTCCAGCGCGTGTGTCGGGCGCAGTTGCAGCTCGTAGAACAACTGGACGAGACGCCGCGAGGGCAGGGCGGTTACGGCTCCACTGGGCGCTGAGCGGGCTCGGCGAGCCGGCTCAAGAAAGACTGCAGTCGCTGACGCAAACGCTGCTGATCAGCATCCTTCGTGACGATGTGCGCGGAGCGCGCCAGCAGCAGTACTTCCGGGTCCGAGCTTCCTAGGCCGTCGGCGATCTCCCAAGCGTTTTCGACCGGGCAGACCTGGTCATTGCGTCCGTGAGCGATGAACGCAGGACACTGGATGTGCCCGAGCTTGCCCAACACTCGAAGTCCGGCCCGCCGCAGAGACATCGCGGCTCGCATCGGTTGGGCACTATACGTGCGGTGAGAGCGTTTGCCCTCGGGCGCCGAGATGTTGGGCCCGTCAAATTTGGGCATGGAGAAATCAGGTAGCTGGGCTCTTTCGGCAAGCGCGAGCGCCAGGTTGGGGTAGGGGCTGGTCAAACGGGTGGCGCTGCCCAAGGCGATGACGCCCGCGACGCGGGGCGAAAACTGGGCGGCCAGGTCCAGGGCGATCACGGCGCCCATCGATTGCCCGCCCACGATGACTGGGCCCTGTTCCGCCAACGCCAGGAACTCGCGTTCGGCAGCGGCATACCAATCGCTGTAGCGCAGCGGGGCAAGGTCTTCGGGGCGCGTACCGTGGCCCGGCAATAGCGGAGCGCGTGTGCGCAAACCGAGCTTTTGTGCCAGCTCAGTGAGCAAGTAAACTTCGTTGGGCGTAGCTCCGAACCCATGAATGGCGAGCAGCGCGGGATACTCACCAGGAGCGTCCACCTCTTCGAACGGCCCCTGACCCCAGAGTTCGCCGGCGTCGGTGAAGCGTTTCAGCTTATGCCAAGAGCGCTTGAGCCCCATCACGTGAACTCGTCTACTTGGATTCACCGCGGCGAATGCCGTAGGCGCGGATCTTCTTGTGCAGGTTGGTACGTTCGACCCCGAGCGTGACTGCCGCTTTCGAGATGTTCCACTCGGTCTCTATCAAGGTTTGCACGATGTAGGAGCGCTCGGCCGCTTCGCGGTATTCGCGTAGCGTCATGCGCTGCCCCGACGCGTGTTGCGGCACGACCGCCGTAGCCGGAGTGGGCCGGTCGGCTTCGTCTTCGAAGGGACTCTCGTGGGGATCTTCCGGGAGGTCAGCGACCGTGATCACATCGCTCGACAAGATCGCCGCGCGTTCGACGACGTTCTTGAGCTCACGCACGTTGCCGGGCCACGAACGCCGGCCGAGTACCTCAAACACACTGGGTTCGATCTTCTTGCTGCGCAGACCGTTGTCCCGGCAGAAAGCATCCACGAACGAGCGAGCAAAGATTTCGATGTCCTCCTTGCGATCGCCCAGGGAAGGCACGTGCACGGGAAAAACTTCGAGCCGGAAGAACAAGTCTTCCCGAAAGCGCCCGGCGGCCACTTCCTTGCCCAATTCTTTGTTGGTCGCCGCCAAGACCCGCACGTCGACGTGAAGCACGTGCTCGGAGCCCACGCGGGTGACCTCACCGTTCTGCAGGGCGCGCAGAACCTTGGCTTGGGCGGTCAGGTCCATGTCGCCGATTTCATCGAGAAACAGTGTGCCGCCGTGGGCCTGCTCGAAAAAACCGCGTTTGCGATTCTGAGCCCCAGTGAACGAGCCTTTCTCGTGCCCAAAGAGCTCGCTTTCGATCAGCTCGCGCGGAATGGCGGCGCAGTTGACCTTGATGAATGGTGCGTCGGCGCGGGGGCTCAAGCGATGGATCGCGCGGCTGACCAGCTCCTTGCCGGTGCCGCTCTGCCCGGTGATCAACACGGTGGCGCGCGTGGGAGCCACCTTGTCGATCTCCTTGTACAGCTTTTGCATCGCTTCGCTGGTGCCGATCATGTGGTAGCGGCGTTCCAGCTCCGCCTGCATCTGCTCGACGGTGCGTCCCAAACGCGCCGTGCGGATGCAGTTCTGCACACTCACCAGGATCCGTTCGCGGTTGAGCGGCTTCTCGAAGAAATCGGTCGCGCCCAGACGAATCGCCGAGACAGCGTCGTCGACCGTCGCGTGGCCGCTGATCACGATCACCGGTAGGTCCCGATGCTCCGGGTCACGCCGCAGATCTTTGAGCGCATCCAAGCCACTCTTCTGAGGTAGCTTGATATCCAGAATTACCAAGTCGACGGGCTGTCCAGGGCTCGCCAGCGTGGCCAGGGCATTTTCTGCGGAGTCCGCTTCGACGACTCGGTAGCCGGCTCCAGTCAACACCATCAGCAGCGTGCGCCGGATGTTGGGTTCGTCGTCGACCACCAACACGGTGGGGGAGACAGTGTCCAGGCGCTGTGAGTCGGGCCCCTGCTGCGGTTGCTCCTGATCCGTGCCCGTCGCGCTCATTGGCTACCTCAGGGGGTGAGTCGAGCGTGCGCTTCAACCGGGAGCGGGTCGGCGCGGAATTCAGCGTCTTTTTTTGGTTCAGCTACTGGCTTCTTGGGCTCAGCGGCTGGTTCTTTGGGTGGGCGTTTGCCGTCGGCTGTCTCGGGTTCGCCCATGAACTGCAAGAAGTTCCTGGCGGCAATTGTGAAGGCGCTGTCCGGGTGTTGCGCCAGCACGTGTCGGAAAAGCGCGGCGGCGCGTCGCGGCTGCTTGAGTTTGAGATGGATCTCCCCCAGCAGCACGATGGCTTCCGGCTCCAGTCCGGTGCTGGAATAGGTGCGCAGGCTGTACTGCACGCGGCGCATGGCGGCGCCGAAGTTGTCTTGCTTGAGATAGAAGCGCGCCACGTAGAGTTCATGGCGCGCGAGCATGCCGCTCACCGACTGGTACATGTAGTCGAGTTCGAGCTGGCGTTTGTAGTCGGGGTAGTCGGCGATGAACGCCCGAATGGAGGCGTAGGCGTCGCGCACGTTGGCTAGGTCGCGTTCCTCCAGTGGCGGCTGGAAGATGTTGTTGTTGCTCGACAGAAATTGCGAACGAATGGACCGGTACCGGGCGTAGGGGACTTCCGCGTCGTTCGGATGGTCATGCACGTAGGCCTTGTACTCGGCGATGGCCTCAGCGTACTTCTCCTGCCGAAACGCGATGTCTGCCAGACGCAGGTGCGCCATGGTGGCGTATTTGGTGTAGCCATAGTTGCGCCGCACCTCTTCCATCAGCCGGGTCGCCTCTTCCCAATTGCCGTCCAAAAACGCACGCAGAGCCTCATCGTAGGCCTGCTTGGCGTGGCGATTGTACTCCGCACTGCTGGTTGGAGCTTTGGCCTCTTGGGTGCAACCCGTCAGAGCCGTCGGCAGCGCCAGCGCGAACAGGAGCGGGTAGGCGGGCGACCAGGCTCGGTAGGGAAGCTTCACGCAGCTGACCTACCGAAAGCGCTCGCGCAGCGCAAGGGCGTAGATTTGCCCGCGATTCTGGCCAAATCCGGCGGCCCCCTGCGCGTTTAGGCGGTTGACCCGCTGGGCTGGAGGAGAGATAAGACTTCAATGCCTGAGCGCGTGCCGATGACCCCAGCGGGGCAGCAGAAACTCAAGGAGCGGTTGGCCAAGCTGAAAGAAGAGCGCCCCAAGATTTCCAAAGAGATCGAGGTCGCCCGAGAGCATGGCGATCTGAAAGAAAACGCGGAGTACCACGCGGCCAAGGAGCGCCAAGGCATGGTCGAAGCGCACATCAAGGACATCGAGGACAAGTTGGCTCGGGCCGAAGTGATCGATCCCTCGAAACTCAGCGGAACCCGCGTCAGTTTCGGAGCGACCTTGACGGTTCTGAACCTCGACACGGACGAAGAAACGACGTACCAGATCGTCGGCGCGGACGAATCGGATATCGATAACGGTTTCTTGTCCGTCACGGCCCCACTTGCGCGGGCGATGATCGGCAAAGAGCCTGGCGACGAAGTGGTCGCCAAACTGCCGGGCGGCACGCGCACCTACGAGATTGTCGACGTCCAGTTCAAGTGATCGCGCAGTAGCGCCCCAGCTCCAAGCCTGGAAGAGCCGGCTTGCGCTCGAGGCTCCCGGCAGCATTTCGCGTCTGACCTACGCCGTGCTGGCCGTGTGGGCGCTGCTGGCGGCCGAGTTGGTGGTGTTTTCAATTTCCAGCTGGCAGCACATTGCTGGCGTATGGGAACTCACTTGGGGCAGCGCGTGGTTGGCGCCGGGGGCTCTGCTGCTGAGCGCGCTGGTGGGGCTCGTGGCCGAACGCGTCTTCTGCGGTCTGGCCTCGTCACGCCTGCGCTCGAAGCTGATCAGCCAGGCGGTCGTGGTTGGGGCGGTGCTAGCCATTGCCTGGGGGCTGACTCAAGGTCGCCATTTCGAGCTCTGGTGGAGGCGCGCAGGATTCATCGGCTTGTGCGTCGCATCGGCGGTGGCGCTGGCCTGGTGGGTGGGGCCACGTTTACGTGAGTCGGACCGGCGGGTCACGGTCACCGCCGGAGCCCTGATCGTCGCCTTCGAACTCGCCAATCGCTTCGTGTTGGTGCGCCTGTATCCGGCGTTTCATTGGGCGTTGACGCTGCTGGCATTGGCGGCGGCCGTGGCGCTGGTCCGCTCCCTACCGATCGGACGGGTCAGGCGTGGGGTGGCCGCTTCTGCCGGCGCTGTCCTGCTGATCAGTCTGGCGCTGCTGCCTTGGTCGGCGGAGCGCTTTTCGCGCTTCGACAACTACCGTTGGCTGCTTCTGGAACGAGCGCCACTGCTCGGGCACGCGGTGCATTTGTTAGGCATGGCCGTTCCTCCGCCGCCGCTCGAAGCCCCTCAGCTCGACGGCCGCCAGCCGACGGGGGCGCGCCTGAAGCTGCAGGGCAAGGATGTGCTGCTGATCACGATCGACGCCCTGCGTGCCGATCATGTCGGCGCGTACGGCTATGAGGCCAGGACGACGCCGGAGATCGACGCTCTGGCGGCCGAGTCGGTGCGCTTCGAGTACGCCTACAGCTCGACGCCCCACACGTCCTACTCAGTGACGTCCTTGATGACCGGCAAATACATTCGCCCGCTGTTGCTCCAAGGCGCAGGCAAAGACTCCGAAACGTGGGCCTCGCTGTTGCGCCGCTACGGCTATCGGACCGCGGCGTTTTATCCGCCGGCGGTGTTCTTCATCGACCCCCAGCTGTTTGCCGAGTTCGAGCAGTCCAATCTTGGCTTCGAGTATCAGAAGAAAGAATTCCTGGAGGGAGCGCCGCGCGTCGCGCAGGTGAAGCAATACCTGGAGCAGCAAGCGCCGGAGCAGCCGCTCTTTGTCTGGGTGCATTTGTTCGGGCCCCACGAGCCTTATGAGCGGCACGCCGAGTTTGATTTCGGAGACCGCGACATCGATCGATATGACGGTGAAATCGCAGCGGCGGACCACACCGCGGGAGAGCTGGTGCGCGCCTTCCGAAAGCACCGGCCCGACGCGGTCGTGATCCTGAGTGCCGATCACGGAGAAGAATTTGGAGAGCATGGGGGGCGTTATCACGGCAGCAGCGTGTACGAGGAGCAGGTGAGGGTGCCGTTGCTGATCAGCGCGCCCGGGGTGCTCGAGCCAGGCGTGCATTCAGGGCCGGTTCAGACCATCGATCTGCTGCCGACGCTGCTCAGTGGACTCAGTATTCCCAAGCGCCCACGCATTCGCGGCCGCGATCTCAGCAGTCGATTGCTGCAACCGGCCGAGCCCCATCAGGGTTTTGCGTATGCAGAAACCGAAAGCCAGACGATGTTGGCCGAGGGCACGCTGCGGCTACTTTGTGCGCGCCGAGTCGGGGCGTGCCGCTTGTTTGATCTGAGCAGTGACCCGGGGCAGCAGCGCGACGTCGCGGGGGAGCTACCCGAGCAGTTCGAGCGACTGAAGCGGCGCATTCAGCAGCACAATGCGTCGCATGGCCAGTTCGAACAGGCCGGCTTGCGGCAAGAGCAGGGGCGCTGGCCGCCCGCCATCTTGCGGGGCATCGCCGGAGATGGTGACGCCGCTCTCGAAATCGCAGCGCTGCTTGACGACGCGGAGGTCTCGCTGCGGCGCAAAGCAGCCGAGCTGTTGTTCAAATTGGCCCGTCCTGACACCGTGGCCGCGCTCAGCCTCGCGCTAGAACGCGACGAAGATGAGCAGGTCCAGAACTTTTGCGCTCTGGCTCTGACCCGGCTCGGTTTGGGGGCGGCTCGAACGTTGGAGCTGCTGCGCGGTGACGACTTGCGATTCCGACGTTTAGCGGCGCTCGTGCTCGCCGAAACGGGCGACCGCCGGGGGCATATGGAACTGGTGGGGTGGTGGCAGCACCGAGATAAGAGCCTCGACTTCGAGATGTCACAGCAAGTGTTGGCCGCGCTCGGCAAAGCGCGCAGCAAGGAAGCGGTGTGGCCTCTGGTGCAAAGTCTGGATGATGTTCGGCTGCGTCCGCAGATCGCCAAGACGCTGGCCCAGATCGGAGATGAGACGGCGCGGGGCCCGCTTGCCAAAGCGCTCCAGAATGAGCGCTATCACAGCGCTCGGGTGGCGTTGGCCGAGGCGTTGGTCCAGCTCGATGCTGGCACCGAGTTGGTAAACCCGCTGCGGCGCTGGCTCGGCGTGCCGGATCCGCTCGAAAATGGGCTCCGCATCGCGATGCAGGCGGATCTGCTCGAGCATGTGGGAGGTCCCACGAAGAAAGAACTCGCCCGCGCGCGGGACAATGCCGAGATCGGGGAAGTAGTGAGGGTGGTCGTGCCCAAGGGGGGCAACGGTAGCGGGCTCAGGCTGCTGGTGCGCGCCAACAATCCCACCGCACAAGCGGGACACGTGCGCGTAGGACTGCCGTATGGGGTTTTCTCCTTCAACCGCGACGGTAAGCTCACCAAAGCGCGCAAAGTGCCCGAAATCCATCCCAAAACGCGAGTGGCGCTGGAGTTTCCCGCGGGTGACACTGGCAGCGAGCGCTGGCTGAAACTTCCCCAGGAATTCGGTCTGGAGCCGGGCAGGGCGAGCCATTTGGTGGTTCTGGCGGAAACCGGGGTAAATCTGGAGGCTTTGGCGGTGGTCCCACTGCAGGACGAACCGGGCGCTTCCCCGGCCCACAAGGAAAAAACGGCCGATTCTGCGTCAGTCCCTGGAAATCCACCCACCAAGCAATGATATAGAGGCGCCCCACCATCACGCGACAGCGGCAGAGTGAACATGGCAGACGAAGAAAACAGCCAGGCAGAAGAAGCGAACACCGGATCCGAAGCACCCGAAGGGGCTGAAGCCTCCGCGGACAGCGAGGTCGAAGAACCAAAGAACCGCAGGGCTCGCCGAGCCGCGGCGGCGCAAGCGCGCAAGCAGCGCTTGCGCGAGCGTCGGGAAGCGGAAGCCGTGGGGCTGGACGCTCAGGAAATGATCGATGACGCGGTGGCGCGCTCGACGGACAAGACCGCCAAGTGGCTGAAGCAGAACAGCACCATCGTGCAGGGCGTGATCGTCGTGGGCGTGGTGATTTGGGCGGGTTGGGGAATTTACGGTTGGCAGCTTGCCAAAGCCCAAGCCGAGGCGTCCCACACGGTGGCCGAGGCGGTTTCGAAAGAGCGCGGCGTCGTCTCCGAGGATGAGCCCGCGGAGACGGACAATGATCCCCGTCCGCGTTTCAAGGACAACAAGGCTCGCGTGGAAGCGGCACGCGCCGCGTTCGAAGAAGCGGCCAAGCTGCGCGAGGGAAGTGGTGCTGCCGCGTACTCCAAGCTGGCGCTGGCCGCCGTCTTGCTGGACGAAAAGAAGTTCGACGATGCATTGGCCTCGTTCACCGCGCTGAAGGACCACAAGCAGGCCGCGTCGGATCCCGAATTCCGCGGCCGCGCCCTCGAGGGCATCGCTTTGGCGTTGGAAGGCAAAGACGACAAGCAAGGGGCGCTCAAGGCCTACCGCGCCTTGGAAAACGCTGAGGTGAGCGGTTTCACGGAGTTGGCGCTGTATCGGCAAGCGCGGCTGCATCAGCAGCTGGGTGAGGCGGACAAGGCGAAAGAGGTCGCCCAAAAGCTGAACGAAAAGCTCGCCAAGGTTCCGAGCGCTCCAGGTCAGATCACCTATATCGGTCAGCTCGCGAAGACTCTGAGTGAAGAGTTGGGGATCGCTCCCAAGACCCCAGAGCTGCCCGCAGGCGGGAA
>JBNLEN010000005.1:0-31274 GCA_050304975.1 Polyangiaceae bacterium | reverse complement strand
TCCCGCACAGCTGGAGGAGTTGCAGCGCAAGATCAAGGAGAGCATCGGTAAGGAAGCACCTGAGCCGCCTCTGCCGGACAGCCCCAACGAAGAGGGAAGCGATACCCCGTCACCGACGGAGCCTGAGGCTGAATCCACCGCGCAAAACGGGGAAGAAGATCAGAAATGAGTGGCTCTGGCGTCACGCGCTCGGCTGCTGCCGCTGCATGGCTGATCGCCAGCGGTGCATTCGCAGGCTGTGACGCTGGGCGCTCTGTGGCCAACCCCGAAGTGCCCAATTGGGTTCACCGACCCAGCCACTCACTGAACGTCATCTACAAGCAGCCGCTGCTCGCAGACAGCCGCAAGGATGGCGAACCCTATGAGCGGGGCCGCCCGACGATCGACGTCGAGCACCAGCGGCTGTTTGTCGGCTCGAGTGACCATGGGCTGTACTCGGTTCGCGCGACGGACGGGTACGTGTTTTGGCGCTTTGAAACCGTGGGCGCGGTGCAATCCGAGCCACTGTACGATCCGGAAGAAAACGTCGTCTATTTCGGTTCGAATGATGGCGCGCTGTACAAGGTTAAAGCTGAGAGTGGCGAGCTGCTCTGGCGCTTCAACACCAACGCCGAGGTTTCGCGCAAGCCGGTGCTGAAGCAGGGGACGCTGTACTTCGTCAACGCCAATGACACCGTGCTTTCGGTGGATGCCAAGACAGGCAAGCGCCGCTGGAGCCAGCACCGAACGCCCGCGCTGGGGATGGAAATCGCCGGGCATGCGGGCTTGCTCGTCGATGCCGGTCGGGTCTACGTCGCCTTCAGCGACGGCACGGTCATCGCTTATGACGCAGCCAGCGGACGTGAACGCTGGCAGCCTGTCGACTTGGCAGCAGAAGCTGAGCAGACCCTGGGTGACATCCCCAAGTACCTGGATGTTGACACCACGCCGGTGCTCGCGGACGTCAACGGCGCCACCTCGATCGTGGTCGGGGCCTACCAAGGGGGCGTCTTCGCGCTTGATCCAGCCACTGGCAACCAGCTCTGGTCGAATCCCGCGGTGCTCAGCGTCACGGACGTGACGCCGTGGCATCAGGCGGCCCATCAAGGCGAAGATGGTGAGCAGTTCCCGGAGCGCAAGCTGCTCATCGCCAGCACCGGCACGACCGGTTTGTGGGCGCTGAACCCGAATGACGGCTCCGAACTTTGGCGTCGCGATCTGCCGGCGGGCGGCACCAGCAAACCAGCGTTTCTGCTGGGCGCCATGTTGATCACCACGACCAGCCATGGCGCATTCTTGGTTTCGCCGCTGCAGGGCGCGGTGATCGACGGCGTTCATACAGAAATTGGATTCTCGATGGCGCCAGCTGCCTACGGCAATCGCGCGTACGTCTTGTCGAACAGCGGTGAGCTGTTGGCCTTCAGCGTCGCCAGTCCCAACAGCATCTCCAAGCACGAGTTCAGCTGGCTGGCTCACTGACGGGCGTTTTGGGCCAACCTGTGCCGAGCCAGCGGCCTGAAACGCCTGTTGCTCCCGCCAAATACCTCTTCATGCCCAGCTAACGCCGGGTGACATAAGACGTTTCAGCGCTGGCGGCCTTGGCGCAGGGGACTGGTACGGGCGTTGCTAACCCGGTCGCATGGAACACAACCAACTCTTGTGCGTGCCAAGCGGAACCGTGCGCCGCAGCGGGCGGTATCTTGGTCGTCATCTCGCAACGCTGGCCATGGCTTTTGGATTGCTGGGATGCGGCGCTGCCGCCGAGGATGGCGCGGGCACGATCGAGGAACAACAACTGGCAGGGGCCAGAGCGGTCGCCGTATCACCCCTACAAGGTGAGATGTGCGAGGCCCGCGCGGGGCGCTGCTACCAGCTAGTCCAATCCCGCTCCCCAACGGTGCTGAACGAGGCTGAAACGGTCGTGAGCAACGACCCCGTGGCCTCCGTCAGCGCCCGAAACTCGCACACCTGCGCTGCCGAACGGGATGGCACGGTTCACTGTTGGGGCTCCGGGGACGGAGTCGGAAGCCAGAGCCAGAGCGCGACGACGCCAACCCTGACAAACGTGAACGCCATCAGCGCAGGGCGAAGCCACTCGTGCGCGGTGCATGCCAACGGCGAAGTCAGCTGCTGGGGAAACAATTCTGAGGGCGCCTTGGGCGTGGACCCAATGCTGCTACCGAGCTCTGCGGAGCCTGTACTCATCACTGGGCTACACGACGTGGTCGCCGTTAGCGCCGGGAGCAACTACAGCTGCGCTCTGTCAGCCGACCACAGCGTCCGCTGCTGGGGGACCAACCGTCGAGGGGAACTGGGCCCCGGCGCTGACGAGGCGCTGTTGAGCTGGACTCCCGTGCTTATCCCTGGCGTGGCAGCGACACGCATCGATGCTGGGGCTGGTGCGATCTGCAGCGTGACCAACACCCTGGGGGTCACGTGTTGGGGCAACCGGCTCGGTTCGCTCGGTGAGAGCGGGCCCGAAGCGACACAGATCGAAGGATTGGAGCTTGTTATCGATGTGGCGGTGGGACGGGCTCACGCGTGTGCCATGCTGGCCAGCGGCGAAGTGAAATGTTGGGGCAATTCGGAGCGCGGCCAGCTTGGAGTACGGTTGGCGGACTCAGCCGAGCCGGTGCTGATACTAGACTTGCCGCCAGCCGCGAGCATCGGCGCCGGCGGCGACTACACCTGCGTGCTGCTGCGCGATGGTGCCAAGCCTATGTGCTGGGGCGGCATCATCCCGGAGCCCGAGCAACTCCCGCAGGGGTCATGACGCGTTGCGGACCTGGGCTTCCGCAGGGCGGCAGAAATCGACGCCGGGCACACTGTCCAGCTCCCGTATCAAGAACTTCGCATAAGATAGATTATGTTAACTTTTGGAATGGGGTTTTGGGGGGGGCCCGCCTTTTCAGGCCGCCCGCCGAAAACGTTCGACCGCCGTGGGGTCGCTTGCCTTGTCGAGCGATTGCCTCGCGTGGGTCGGCTTTGATGGTGCCCAAACGGACATTTCGACGAACTCATGGCGTGTGAGTTGCCGATCTCGACCGCAAGCGGACATTTCCGAGGAGTCAGCCCTGGCGTCCGCGAGCAGCGGACCCGGCCCCGACCGGTTGCTCAGATACGAAAAAGGCCCGCCGTGGTGGCGGGCCTTGTGGCGCGGCGTGTCGCTATGGCGAGTGGCCGCGCTGGTGGCGCTGGGTTGCCCGAGCAAGCTCAGTGGTCGTGGTCGTGGTCCATGCCCATGCCGCCCATGCCGCCCATGCCGCCCATGCCGCCCATTCCCATGTCCATGCCTCCGGGATCGGCACCGCCGCCGCCAGCGGCCTTCTTCGGCTTGGGCTTGTTGATCAGCACGGCTTCGGTGGTGAGCATCAAGCCAGCGATGCTAGCGGCGTTGCCGAGGGCTGCGCGTGTCACCTTCAGCGGATCGAGAATGCCCGCTTCGATCATGTCGCAGTACTCCAGCTTTTGCGCGTCGAAGCCGTAGCTGGCCTTCTTGTTGTTCAGCACCTGGTTGATCACCGTGGGTGCTTCCAGACCGGCATTTTCGGCGATTTGGGCCAAGGGGCGTGTCAACGCGCGCTGCACCAGCTGGGCGCCAGCGCGCTCACCGTCGTTTTCGAGGCCTTCGAGGATCGCGTCCACGGCCTTGCTGGCGCGCAGAAGCGCCACGCCGCCACCAGCGACGTAGCCTTCTTGTAGTGCGGCGCGGGTGGCGTGCATGGCGTCTTCCACGCGGTGCTTGCGCTCACGCACCTCCACCTCGGTAGCGCCGCCGACCTTGACGATCGCAACGCCACCGGCGATGCGGGCCAGACGCTCCTGCAGCTTGTCTTTGTCGTAGGTGCTGTTGGTGGCTTCGTATTCGGCGTTGATCAGCTTGATCCGGGCTTCGACGTCTTCCTTCTTGCCGTGGCCCTTGATGATCTTGCAGGTCTCCTTGTCCAAGATGGCCTTGTCGCAGCGGCCCAGCTCGTGGGGCTCCAGGTTCTCCGCTTTTCGGCCCGTGTCCTCGTTGAACGGCGTGGCGCCGAGCGTCGCGGCGATGTCTTTGATCATCTCCTTGCGGCGGTCACCGAAGCCGGGCGCTTTCACCGCCGCCGACTTGACGACCCCGCGCATGGTGTTGACCACCAGAGCCGCCAGGGCCTCCCCTTCGACGTCTTCGGCGATCACCAGCAGGCTGGCGTTGTTCTGCTTGGCGACTTCCAGCGCGGGCACTACGTCAGCCAGAGCGCTGAGCTTCTTTTCGTGAACCAGCACGAAGGGCTTGTCGAGCTCGCAGCGGAGGTTGCCCTTGTCGGTGATGAAGTACGGCGACAGGTAGCCGCGGTCGAACTCCATGCCTTCGACGACGTCCACGGTCGTCTCCAAAAACTGGGACTCCTGGACCGTGACGACGCCGTCTTTGCCGACCTTCTCGAAAGCGTCAGCTAGAAGCTGACCGATTTCTTCGTCGTTGTTGGCGCTGACCGAAGCGATGCGGACGGTCTCGTCCTTTGACTTGGGCAGCTTGGCTTGGGCTTCGAGGGCTTTGGTCGCGGCGGCGACGGCCTTATCGATGCCGCGTTTGATCTCGATCGCTGGGATTGACGCCTCAACCAGGCGCACGCCATCTCCGTAGATGGCTTGGGCAAGCACCGTGGCGGTCGTGGTGCCGTCACCGATGTCGTCGTTGGTTCGCTGGGCCACCTCTTTGACCAGCAGCGCACCCATGTTCTCACCCTTGTTGGCCAGCTCAATCTCCTCGGCGACGGTCACACCGTCTTTGGTCACCAGCGGAGTGCCCCAGGCGCGCTCCAGGGCGACGTTACGGCCCCTCGGGCCGAGAGTTACGCGAACCGCATTCGCCAGCGCGTCGAGACCGTTGCGGAAGGTCTTGCGGGCTTGCTGGCGGTAAACGATTTCCTTCGTCATGCTTGTTTGGCTCCTGAGTTTCTAATGCAGCGTTTTCCGTGCAGCGTTGTCGGTGCAGCGCCCCGAGAGCGGGACGGCGGAAAAATCGGGGGTTTGGTCCTGCGCTGGCGCCCTTCGCGCCCTGCCCGACGCGTTGAAGCACGGGATGCAGGCTGGCGCGGAAGTTAAGTGCGTTTCAAACTACGTCAACCCGGAAACTCGCGGGCTTCGGCGGAAATGCGGGGGGCCGGTTTTGGCAGCACTTTTGATCAGGTTGTGGCCTAAAGCACTTGAACATCGGTACCCTGCCGACTACGTTTCCGCTCCCCCGATTCTTGGGGAATCGTCTAATGGCAGGACGCAGGTTTCTGGTACCTGTTATCTAGGTTCGAATCCTAGTTCCCCAGCAAAGACAGCTTCGCTCCACTCGTGGTAAGCGTCCCTGTCCTCAAAAATTGGCCCCATCGTCTAGCGGTTAGGACACTGGCCTCTCACGCCGGTAACACGAGTTCGAATCTCGTTGGGGTCACAGCAAAAACCCTCTGAAGTTTCAGGGGGTTTTGCGTTTTGTTTTAATGTTGTTGGGCGCTCCGAGCGGGCCCGGCGCGCCGGCTGCCGGCCGGCATGGCTGCCCCGGAGTGCGAAGCCCCATCGTCGCGGCCCTCAGCGCCAGCGCCAGCTCCCCTCGCCTGGCTTCTGCTGAGTCTGCAGCCACCTGACGACGGCTTTGGCCCACACGCTGCGCGCTTCGGTATTCGGATGAATGCCGTCGCCAGCGCGCTCCAGATCGGGCACCAGCTCGGTGGAGTCCAGAAACAGGCAGGGGGCCACGTTGTCCTTGATGACGCCCATCAGCGCGGGGTTGGCCCCCTCCCACAGCGGGATCCCGATCCAGACGCAGGGTTTGCCCTTCAGCCGCCCCACCAGGCGCCGCACGGTTTCGGCGCGCTTGTTGGGATCCGGAATTTTGAGTTCGTTGCCGCCCAGGGTGATGAGCACCAGATCCGGATGGTACTTCCACAAGTACTCGGGGAGCTCCTTGTTCCAGGCCCAGGTCGGGATGTACGTGGATTTCTCGTACTTGAGCGTGCCCTTGATGCCGTGGAGCTTGAGCTCCTTGTTCAGCTCGTAGCCCAGAGCCCCAGCGAACGAATCGCCGATGTGCAGCACGCGGGTGTCTTTCGGCAGCTCTGCCGGCTCGCTCGTCGGCGCGGTGGTGTTTGCGCCGGGGGAGCTGGGCGCGGCGGCATCCTGCCCTGCGGCATGGGGCGCAGCTGGCCCGGAGGCGCCCCGGTCCGACTCAGTCGCGGAGCTAGAGGCCGACGCCTCGGCGTCCCCTTTCGCATGCGGCTGGGCGCCTTGAGCGGCTGGAGCGACATCCGTCGGAGCGTCGGCCGCAGAGGCGCTCGGCGTGGGACTTGAAGCACAACCGAGCAGAGACAAGATCAGGGCTGCCGCCGAGGCGGACATGAACGAAGCGTGCAGATTCATGGCGAGCGGAGAAGGCCGAACAGGAGCCGAACTGGCTCCGGAATTTCCGAACTAGGGGCAGCAGGAGGAGTTCCAGCCGACCCCGACGTCGCGGTTCTTACAGCCTTTGCTCCGAGCCACAAGGTTTCTGCCATGGTGGCTGCCGCCTTCCAGTTTGAACGCCTTGGGCCGAGTCGGCTGGTACGCCTTGCAGTCGGCGTCGAACTTGGGGCTGCGGCGCATGCTGACGCCCGCCGTTGGATCGGCGGGCTCTGACTTCCCTGCCGCGGCTGGGGCGGCGGCCACCGCGCGACCGCCTTCGGAGACGCAGCCGTAGCCCGGCTCGGCCTGAGAACCATTGGGGCAGCCGTCTTCGCGGTCGGCTTGCACGCCCTGCTTCAAGCAGCGCACCCCGTTCCACTCGTGCCGCGGGGGGCACTCCACTTGTTCCACCCCGCGCAGGCAGCGCGCCCTGCCCTGCTCGTCTTTGCTCTGGCCGTAGGGACACGCCGAGCCTTCCGGCAGCAGCGCGCAGCGGAATCCGAGATGGGAGCCGAACTTGTCCGGCCCCCAACGATTGCGCAGCGTCAGCTCCATCCATTTTTCGAAGCGACGGCTCCAGCTACCGCCGCGGTAGACCTTGTGCGGCGCCGATTTTTCCGGCCAGGGGTAAGCGCCATAGAAGCTGTCCGTCCACTCCCAGACGTTGCCGTTCATGTCGTGCAACCCGAACGCGCCCTCGGTGTGCACGCCCACTTCACAACTGTGGGGCTGCTTCCAACACGTGTGGCCATCCGGCGCTTCATTGCCCCAAGAAAAGCGACGATACTCCGAGCCGCCCCGCGCCGCGTATTCCCACTCTGGCTCGGTGGGTAAGCGCTTGCCCTGGGCGGCGCAGTACGCGTCGGCTTGCTCCCAGCTGGTGCAGTTGATGGGGTGGTTTCGCCGTTCCTCTTTTCCTGCGTTGCAGGTCTTGGTGGCGCGTTTGGCGCTGGTGCATTGGCCGTTGCCAACGCAAGCGTCGTAGGCCTGCGCGGTGACTTCGGTGCGGTCCAAACAGAAGCCGTGCATTTGGGTCAAAAACCGCGGGTGCTCGTCTTTGGGACCACTGCTGCCTTCCGAGCCGACCCAAAACTCGCCGCCCTCAATCCATTGCATGCCATCCGGGCAGCTGGGTTTCTTCGGCGCCGCCTCGGCCGCGGCTGTACGGGCGGGGGCTCCGCTGGCGGGTGATGCGGTTGACGTGGCGGATACACTGGGCGTGGGGCTCGCGGTGGAAGTGATGGCAGTCGTCGGCGGCGTGCTGCTCGGTTGAGCGTCGCCCGACTGGTTCTCTGAGTCGCGGTCGCAGGCGCACGCCGACAGCAGCGTGAGCCAGGTTACCCAGCTCGCGACCATCGACGAGGCTCGAGCTCTGTTGCCGCTGATGCTCACGGGGCTTTCTCCCCTGGTTGCTGCTTGGGTTGCTTGTTGGGAGGTGGCTTGTCGGGCTTGGGCTTCACGCCCGGTACCTCGAGCCCGCAGCGTTCGGCGAAGCTGCGCACGCCCTCGCGTCGGGCTGGAGCCACGGATTTCTGTTTTTCAAAACGATTGAAGGCCTCCTGCCCGGAACGCTTTTGTCCCAAAGCGCACGCGACGAACAAGCGTGTGCGCAGAGCTTCGGCTTCAACTCGCGGCAGCTCGATACGTTTCGATAGTGCGCTGTCGAGGCGCTCGGCCGCTTCTTTCCAACGACCGCGGTTGAAGTAGTTCTTGCCGAGCAAATAGTCGGGCAAACCGTTCTTGGGCTCGAGCTCCGCCCAGCGCCCCAGTTCAGCACCAGCTACCGCCCAATCCGTTCCCAGGGTCGGATCGCCGAGCAGCAGGGCCTGGACTCCGGCGTGAGCGGCGCTGTCGGCGGGTTGCGCCGTCCCGATCAGACGCTTGATGTCCAGCGTGCGCAAGTGGTGCTCTCCCACCACGGATTCGGCGACTTCGCCGTACAGTTTTTGGGCTTGCTGCGGCTTGCCCCCCGCCCACTCGGCGTTGGCGATGCGTTCTCTGGCGTAGGCGCGGGCGAGCACGGTCATGCGTTCATCTGCGGCGACGCTCTCGTATTGTTTGATGGCTTCATCTAGCTGGGCTTGTTTGTAGGCGCAGTCGCCCACGCCCAACCTGGCAGTGTAGTCATCGGCGTCGAGCGCCAGGACGTCCTGGTACAGCCCGAGAGCTTTGCTCGGGTCGTTGCGACCGAGCGCGCGGGCTGCTTGGCGGTTCATCTTGTCCACCTGGTGCGGGCAGGTGCGGCCAAAGATCGCCGGTCGAGAAAAGCGGGCCTTGGCCACGGCCATTTCGGTTTCGCTAACCTGCACCTGCTGGAGCGCGTCGTGCCACTCCTTTTCCAGCTCCGGCAGGGGCTTGCCAGCCGCTTGCTCCAGGCGCTGCCCGGCGTACCACTGCTTGACGGCGTCGGCGCCGTAGCTGTCGTGCAGCCAGCGAATGAACGCACCGGCCACGGTGTACGCCTTGGATGAGTTTTCACCCAAGAAGGACAGCTTGAATACCGCGTTCAGTGGCGGCAGTAGCTCAAGATCCTTCATCGCGCGGGACCACTCTTGCAGCGTCAGATCGTCGTCTTCGCGCGGCGCCGCCGCGACCGCTACCCCCTCGATGCGCCCGGGATCCGGGATCCAACCCCCCATCGGTCCGGCCACCAGAAACGGCCCCTTGGCGAAGACTCCGGCGATCACGTGAGCCAGCTCGTGGCCCAAGACAGGATGCGGGTAGCTGCGATGCTGAATGTAGATTTCTTTGCGCCAAGGCTTGGCAATGTAGACGTTGCGCGCCCCCATCAGGCGCGCCTTCTGTCCGGCAGAGTGGAACAAGAACACCGTGACCCTGCCCTCAAATTGCACTTCGAAGAAACGCTCGTGCTGCTCCACGTAGGCGTCGCAGTCCCGCGCCAGCGCGTGGGCGTCACGCTTGATCACGCCGGACGCATAGACAATCTCACAGCGTTTGGCTTCGGCCACATGCCCCAACTCGGCTCGGATCGTTTCGGCGGTCTGGTAGTGGCCTAGCTCGGGTCCGCTGGCGGCGATCGCGCTCCCCAAACACAGCCCCAGCACCCCCAGCAGCAGGCTGCCCATTCGCTGATTGACCACCAGCGAGAAGCTGCGACCCGAGCGCACCAGCAGCTGGCTCAGCGCGTAGGCGAACAGCACCCAGCCGAGCGTGCCCGCTCGATACGACAGCAGCCGCTTGGTGCCGTCGATTTCGGTGTCATACAGAGTGCCCGCGAAGAACCCAACGAAGTGGTCGAACGCGAAGATCATCGGGCTCGTGTAGTAACGGCCGAAGCTGAACGCGATCGAGACAACAGGGGCTAACAAAGCCAAGACGACGGCCAAGGCGGCGCGCGTTTTGGGCTTGTCCAGAGTGCTCGCCAGCAGCCCGCTGCCAGCGCCCCAAAGCGCTCCCATGATGGCGCCAGGCACCGGACCCAGGAAGAACAACGGCATCTGGGAAAGCGGATCACAAAAGCCCGCACGGACGCCGTGGGCCAAAGCGATGGCCACACTGAGCGCAGCGAAAACCAGTCCAGAATAGATCCCACGCCGGAAAGCGGCGTCGGCAGCTGGGGCAGATTTGGCGACTTCCAGCGCGTTCGTGCAGGCGGCCACCAGCGGCACGATGATGCCGCAGGCTAGAGCGAACTCATAGCTGGGCCCCCCAAACAGAGGCAGAAATCCCATCCCCGCGATCGCAACGGCGGCGATCGCGGAGCCAAACTGTTGGTGCTTCGAGGTCTTGAATGCGGGCAAGCTCACGCGGCGATGCTCATGGATCCGGGTGAATCAACGGGCGCGTTGAAGCCGCTACATGCTGGCGGGTGCCAGTTGCTCGTCGTCTGGTTTCGAGGGCGGAACATCTTCCAGAACGTAGCGCAGCACGTCGTCGACGTGATCAATCCAGCGAAGCTCTAGGTCATGCAGTACGTCGGACGGGACCTCTTCCAAGTCGCCTTGATTTTGCTTGGGCAGCAGCACCATACGGATCCCGGCGCGATGGGCCGCCAGAAGCTTGGCTTTGACGTCGTGAATCCGCAGCACTCGCCCGCGCAGCGTGAGCTCCCCAGTGGCTGCCACATCGGGTCGCGTCGGAATGCCCAACAGCAGCGACACTACGGCCACGAACATGGTGACGCCAGCGCCGGCGCCATCTCGGGCGGCCCGGCCACGCGGGACGTGCAGGTGCAAGTCGATCGACTTGATCCACTGCGGATCGAGGCCCAAGCGCTCGGCCCGGGAGCGCACGAAAGACACGGCCGTGCTGGCCGACTCACTCATGATGGTGCGCATGCTGCCGGTCACCCGGATCTCGCCCTTACCAGGCATGCGGCTGGCTTCGATCAGCAGCAGATCTCCGCCGGCGCTGGTGGAGCTGAGCCCCGTGGCCACGCCTGGCGCATACTCACGCTCTGGCAATTCCGTTTGGTAACGGCGCGTGCCCAGCATTTCCTCCACGTGCTCCGCGTTGGCGCGGCAGCCCTCGACGGCTTGCCCTTCCGCCAACCGGACCGCTGCCGCCCGGCACACCCGAGCGATCTCACGCTCCAGATTGCGCACGCCGGCTTCCCGCGTGTAGGCCTCGATAATGGTCTCCAGACCCTCCTTATCAAAGGACAGTTGCTCTTCGGTGAGACCGTGTTCGCGCAGCTGCTTCGGGACCAAAAACTGCTGAGCGATCGAGAGCTTATCGTTGCGGGTGTAACCCGGGACTTCGATGATCTCCATGCGGTCACGCAGCGGCGCGGGAATCGTGGAACGCTCATTGGCCGTGGCGAGAAATACGACCTGCGACAGATCCACTGGCACGTCGATGTAGTGGTCGACGAAGCTCGAGTTTTGCTCCGGATCCAGAACCTCCAGCAGCGCCGAAGCGGGATCGCCGCGCACGTCGGCGCCCATCTTGTCCACCTCGTCCAACACCAGCACTGGGTTTTTGGTCCCGACCTTCTTCAAGGCTTGGATGATGCGCCCCGGCAGCGCCCCCACGTAGGTGCGGCGGTGGCCACGGATCTCCGCTTCGTCTCGCACGCCGCCCAAGGCGATTCGGCCGTAGCGGCGCCCCATCGCTCGGGCGATGGAGCGGCCCAGTGACGTCTTGCCTACGCCCGGCGGTCCGACGAACAACAGGATCGGGCCACGCTTGTCACGCCGTAGCTGACGAATGGCCGAGTACTGCACCACTCGCTTCTTGACCGACTCCAGGCCGTGGTGGTCCTCGTCCAAGCAGCGGGCGACCGATTGCACGTCATTCTGGTCAACGGTGGTGCGGCTCCAGGGCAAGTCCGCAAGCCACTCGACGTAGTTTCGGGCGACGTTGTATTCGGCCGACTGCGGCTGCATCGAGCGCAGGCGGCTGATTTGCTTCTTGGCCGCGTCGAGTGCTTCTTTCGGTGGTTCGGCCCGCACCAGCTTGGCGCGCAGCTCATCCACTTCGTCCTCGTCCGCGGATTCGCCCAGCTCCTCCAGGATTGTCTTCATCTGTTCACGCAGCACGTACTCGCGTTGCGTGGTGCTCATCTCGTCCCGGATCTCTTCGGCGATGGCGTCCTTCGTGCGCAGCACCCTGAGCTGCCGCTCGACGATATTGGCGACCTGCTTGACCCGGGGCTTGATCTCGAACGCTTCCAGGATTTGCTGGCGCTCACTGACCTGGGCCTGCTCTTCATTGAAGTTGGAGGCGATCAAGTCGGCGAGCGGCCCCGGATCGTGCACGTTGTCCAGGATGCTGGCGGTTTCTTTCGGTAGATCGGGCGTCAAACTGAGCACTTCACGGGTGCTTTCGCGCAGCTTCGCGGCCAACTTCTTGAGCTCGTCGTCGCCCTTTCGCTGTTCGCGAATGCGCTCGACCTCGGCCTGCATGTACGGCTCGAGTCCCAGCGCCCGGTGGACGCGAAAGCGTGACAAGCCGTTCAGCACGACGCTGTAGTTCGACTGCCCCAGGCGGATGACCTTCACCACCCGCGCGATCGTGCCGACGGCGTAGACGTCGTCGAAGGTCGGCTCGACCGCGTCAGCGCTGCGCTGAGCGATGACTCCAACCAACGCTCGGTCCTGGCCGGCAAGTTCTTCCACGAGGCGGACGCTGCGCGCCCGCCCAACGTTGATCGGCACGACGCTCATCGGGAATAACACCGCGTTGCGCAGTGGTAAGATCGCGATTTTCTCGAGCTTCGGTTTGCCAGTCTCTGGCCCCATATCGCCTGACCCTAATACGGATTTGGGCCCCATGCAGCCTGGTTGTGGTAAGCCCAGGTCGTGAGAATTTCACGAGCACTGCTGAGCCGTCGGCCCGCCCTGGTCCTGGCGCCGTTGCTCCTCATCAGCGGCAATCTAGGCTGTGGGGCCGGCGCTGCACCGCAAGGTCCCGAGCAGACCCTCCACCGTTATGCCAGCGCCGTCAAAGCGGGCAACGCTGAGGAGGCCTACGGGATGCTCAGCGCCGACGCCAAGAAGAGCATTTCGTTCGAGGCTTTCCGTCGCATGCTGCAGGAGAACCCCGCTGAAGTGCAGGAGTTGGCCGAGTCGCTGTCGCGCCCCGGCGAAGTGTTGGCCATCACCGCTCAGGTCACCACGCCGGACGGTGATACCCTCAACCTGGTGTACGAAGACGGCGCCTGGCACACGGACATCTCGGCTATTGATCTATATAGCCAAGCGGCTCCCCTGCCGGCCCTACAAGCCTTCGTGCGCGCGTTTGAGGCCAAGCGGTATGACGTATTGATGCGTTTCGTGCCCGAGGCCAAGCGCGAGGGGCTCGACGCCAAGAAGTTGAAGGCGGCATGGGAAGGTGAGCAGCAGCAAGAAATGACTCGGCTGGTGCAGGCCATCAAAGCCGCACTGCCCACCGCCCAGGTCGAGCTGCTGGGCGATCGCGCGACGGTCTCCTATGGGGCCGGCGGCACGGTGGAGATGCTGGAAGAAGCCGGCGTTTGGAAGATCGAGGAGTTTTGATGCGGACCGCGAAAGTCACCCGCAAAACCAGCGAGACCGAAATCAGCGTTGAGCTGAACCTCGACGGCACTGGGCAGTCAGAGATTTCTACCCCGCTGCCATTCTTGTCTCACATGTTGGAACAGTTGCCTCGCCACGGGATGTTCGATCTCAAATTGAGCGCCAAAGGCGATACCGAGATCGACGGCCACCACACGACCGAAGACGTGGGCATCGTGCTGGGTAAGGCATTTTTGGATGCGCTCGGGGACCGTCGCGGGATCCGGCGCTATGGCTCCGCCACCTTGCCGATGGACGAAGCCTTGGTCACGGTGGCGCTCGATCTCTCCGGACGGCCGTATTTCGTGTGGCGCGTGCCCATGCCCAAAGCCAAAATCGGAGACTGGGACAGTGAATTGGCGGAAGTCTTCTTCGAAGCGGTAGCACGGTCTTTGGGCTGCAATCTGCACGTGAAGCTCCACGAGGGCGAAAACCTGCACCACATCGTGGAGATCAGTTTCAAGGCGTTGGCCAAAGCACTGCGACAGGCGAGTGAACTGGATCCCCGCAGTACCGCCATCCCTTCCACCAAAGGGTCGCTGGATTAGATGGATTTGGGGGGAAAATGAGCACCCGCCCCAGCGTGCGTCCCGGGGCGAGCAACGTGGCGTCCCTGCCCCGTACGCGTTTTGGCGTGGGTGATCTGGGCGCCCCCGAATCGGAGCCGCCGACTTCTTTGAGTCGCTACGATCAGGAGTTCCTCTTCCACCTCTACCGCGGCAGTGAGCTGCTGCAGGAAAACGCGGTTGACGAAGCCAAGGCCGAACTCGAGCGCGCGCTCGGATTGCAGCCTCGCGACGTGGAAGGCCAAGCGCTGCTGGGCGTCGTTTATTTTCGCCTGGGGCTCTACCCCCGAGCGATCAACATCTACGAAAAGCTGTGTCGCACCAATCCCCAGGAAGTCACGCCCAAGATCAATCTGGCGCTGTGCTACCTGAAAACTGGCCAGGCTGAAGCTGCACGCGAGCTGCTTGAAACCGTCGTCGAGCAAGCGCCAACCCACAAACGCGCCTGGGGATACCTCGGGCTGGTCTATCAGCGCTTCGGTGACTTCGACAAAGCGCATGTGGCGTTCGAACGAGCTGGGCGCCCGAAGCTCGCCGAACGCATGCAGCAGCTGTCGCAGCAGGGCAGCGACGAGCCACCAGCGAGCATTCCGGAGATCGGCAGTGACGAAGGCAGCTTGCCTCCCCCGTCACTACGGCCTTCGTTGATGCCCCCCTCGCTGCGGCCGCCTCTGCCGACGATGGCTCCGGTGGCTGTCGTCGAGCCGCCGCCGCCTCAGCTGATCTTGCCCCAGCCCGCGCCGCGCTTGGCGCGAGAAGCTGAGCTGGTGTTCCCAGAGAATCCCCGCTTGGCGCTGCACGCCGAAGGCTTCCTAATGGCGCGGGTGGACACCTCGTTGGCGGTTCGGCCGCAGTGGGTCAGTTCACTCGCCTACGAGCGCGTGCCGTTTACCACCCACAGCCTGAAGCGCCGCTCGGCGGGCAAGTCGCTGGGGGAACAGTTGGGCGGTGCTGCTCCCATCGTCAGCTTGATTGGCAGCGGTCGCTTGGTACTTTCTCCGCGTCCGGATACTCAGCTATTTCTGGTGACAGTCAGCCAGGACGATCACCTCTATCTGCGTGAGAGCCATCTGGTTTGTTTCGAACCGCAGGTGGAATACGAGACTGGGCGTTTGGACCCTCATGGTCGTGACACGACGATTGTGGTCAAATTGGCGGGCAGCGGGACCGTCTGCGGCTTCAGCCACGGGCCCGTGCACTCGCTGCCGGTAGCCGTCGATCGACCGCTGCAGGTCCGGGCGGATCGCGTGATTGGCTGGCTCGGCCGGCTGCTTCCCCGCGTGGTGCCGCCGATTGAGGCGCCGTCCGGCCTGAACACGATGGTTGGCTTTACCGGACAGGGTTCGGTTCTGCTGGATATCGGCTAGGCTGCCTCAATGGCTGCTATCGGCGCCACCAAGCCGCGCTCGAGTCTCCGGGCGGACGCCCTGAATTTGCCCAATGTGCTGACGATGCTGCGCATCGCCATCATCCCGTTGGTGCTGTGGTTGATCGACCGCGGCGGGCCGCGCGACTGCATCATCGCTGCCTTGGTATACTCGGCAGCCGCCCTGACGGACTTGCTCGACGGCTATCTGGCGCGGCGCATGAATATCGTCAGCGTGCTCGGCAAATTCCTGGATCCGCTGGCGGACAAGCTGCTGGTGATGGCGGCGCTGGTGTGGATGGTGCCCATGGGGCGCATTCCCGAGTGGGCGGTGGTGCTGCTCTTGGCCCGAGAGATTTCGATCACGGGGTTACGCTCGATCGCTAGCAGTGAGGGTTTGGTGATCGCCGCAGCTCGCGGGGGCAAGCTCAAGACGGCGCTGCAGATGGTCGGCATCCTGGCGTTGATCATCGGCTATCCGTACCACCTGACGCTGGGCCCCCTAGATTTGGGCATGGTGGACCTGGTGCTGGTGGGGCGAGCTCTGGTCTACATCTCGTTGATATTCAGCATCACCAGCGCCTTCGAGTACGTGGGTGGATTCAATCGCGCCCTCAGCAAGCGCGAAGCCGACGACTGAAGACGCCGCAACTCAGCTGCGGGCTCGCCGGTTGTGGACAGCGCGCACGCCCCCTGCTAAGGCGCGCTCATGAGAATTTTCGCTTGGCTGCCGCTAGCTTGCGCGATGCTACTTGGCTGTTCTAACCAGGCCGAGGGTGAGCGTTGTGACTTGGACAACGGAAACGCGGACTGCGAGTCCGGCCTGATCTGCAAGAGCTTGCAGTCTCTCTCCGGCCAGGGTGAGGGCGCAATCTGCTGTCCAGATGGCACGCCTAGCGTGGCGGCCTGCAAAGTCGGCAACTTCGACGTCGGTGATGATGACGTCCCGGCGGATCCCGACGACGAGCCGGATGCGCCGACCGATGACGATGCGGACGACATGGCAGGCGATGATGCTGCCGACGCCGCGGCGGAGGACGCCGCCGCGCCCGCGGACGCTGGCGAGCAACCCGCAGATAGCGGTACCGCGAACTCCAGTCCCGCCGCCGATAGCGGCACTTCCGACGCTGGCGAGTGATCCAGCGAGTCAGGGGCTGACGTGGATCTGGAGGGGTTTTCGTTTCTGACTCAAAACGCGCTTTGGCTGGCGGTGATCCTGTCGCTACCAGCGGTGGGCGTGGCGGCGCTGGTCAGTCTGGTGATGGCGCTTTTTCAGGCGGCCACCCAGGTGCACGACATCACCATCGCCCACTTGCCGCGATTCATCGCCACGGTGATGGCGCTGGCGGTCAGCGGCGCCTGGATCGGGCGTGAGTTGACGGCATTCGCCGTGCAGGTGTTTTCGCTCGGATGAACGCCGGGTCCGGGCCGAGTCCCGAGCGTCTACGACAACGGGCGCAAGCCACATCTCTGGTACGGCAGTTCTTCGACGCCCAGGACTTCGTCGAGGTGACCACTCCGACGCGCGTCGCAGCGCCGGGCACGGACGTTTACATCGAGCCTCAGCCGGCCGGGGACGAGTGGCTCATCACCTCCCCAGAGTTTCACATGAAGCGGCTGCTGGCGGCTGGCATGCCGCGCATCTACCAGTTTTGCCAGTGCCATCGCCGCGAAGAAGCCGGCGACTGGCATCAACCCGAGTTCAGCATGCTCGAGTGGTATCGAGCCAATGCGGGCTTCGAAGATGTGCTGCAGGATACGGAGCAGTTGCTGCAACATTTGGCTTCGCACTTTTGTCCAAACGGAGTCAACACCGCGCCGCTGGCGAGGCTGCTGCGTGACGCGGTGCCGGCGCGGGTGCAGCTTGCGGCGCCGTTCGAGCGCTTGACGGTGCGCGAGGCGTTTCGGCGCTACGCCGGCATCCATGACGCCGCGGAGTTAGCCGCCGAGGATGAACTGCAATACTTCCAGCTGTTGGTCGACCAGGTGGAGCCGGCTCTGGCTGCGTTCGAGCGCCCGGTGTTCTTGACGGAATACCCCGTGAGTCAGGCGGCCCTCGCGCGCCCCTGCCCCCACGATCCGAGCGTGGCTGAGCGCTTCGAGCTGTACTTGGCCGGCGTGGAGCTGTGTAACGGCTACGGTGAGTTGGTCGACGCCCAGCTGCAGCGTCAGCGTTTCGAAGCGGATTGCCGCCAGCGTGCCGAGCGCGGGTTACCGGCGCTACCAATCGACGAGCAGTTGCTGGCGGCTTTGCCAGACATGCCCCCGAGCGGCGGCAATGCGCTCGGCTTCGAGCGCCTGTTGGCTTTGTTTTTTGGGTGTGCGTTGACTGAAGTCATTGCCTTCGCTCGCTAGCTCGCCCCCTTGGCGGCTGCGTCAAAGCAGCGCCGGGGCATAGCGAATTCAGCTGCGGCGACCGAGCGTGGGAGCAGATCCGGGCCAGCTTTCGGGGCGCAGCCAAAACTCGTCCTCGCGGCCGCCGTAGTAGTCGCTCAGCACCTGATCGATCACGAGCGAGGTGCGCAGCGCGCTCTCCGCGCGCGACGGACAACGCGGCCCTGCCCCACTCAGCTCGTCGATGATCGTCCGAATCAACGGCTCTTGGACTGACGTCGGGGTCGGTGCCTCCAAGCTTTCCGTGCGGCCATCCACGCTGATCTCGAAGGGCTCGGTGCCAAACACGGAGCCGCTAATACGGCCGGCGCTCCCGACGATCTGCAGCCGATCTGCGTGAACGCTGGAGTCGAACACGTAGCTGGCCGCGCCCAATACCTGCCCACAACGGAAGCTCAAGACCACTCGGTCTTCCACCGGGCAAGCGGAGCCGCTCTCCGCGATCCCACGGACGGTCTCCAGAGGCCCCAACAAAAAATCCATCAGATCGAGAGCGTGGCTCGCGAGATCCAAAAACAGCCCTCCACCGGAGTGCTCGGCCTGCAAGCGCCATTCTGGCCCCGAGGGCGGGTGGAAGTTGGGATCGTGGTGTTTCGAGCGTTTCTGGTAGTCGTGATTGACGAACAGCAACTGGCCGAGTGCTCCCGAGTCCAAGACCTGCTTCAGCTTCATGAAGCGAGGCAAGGCTCGCCGGTAGTAGGCCACGAACAGGGGCAGGCGCCGCTGCTCGAAAGCCTCCAGCATTTGACGGCATTCAGCGGCCGAGCGGGCCATCGGCTTTTCCACGTAACAGGGCTTACCGGCCTCAGCGACGCGCAGCGCGTATTCCAGATGCGAGCCAGGGGGAGTCGCCACGTACACGATGTCGACGTCGGGCGCGTCTATCACGGCCTGCGCGTCGCTTTCGTGGCGCCTGATCCCGTGGCGGCGGGCGAAGTCGGCGGCTTTTTCCGGATCTCGCCGCATCACCACGGACAGCTCGCTTCCCGGGAGCTGATACAGCGGCGGGCCGCTCTTTTGTTCACACACGGCGCCGCAGCCGATGATGCCCCAGCGTAGGCTCATGGCTGTGGGCACCCGATGCGCTCGGTGCCGAGCGCGACGTCATCGTACCAGAGCTCTGTCCCTGGTCCGGCGTATTGCTCGAAGCCGAAGCTGAGCGTGTCGTAGTCGTCCTGCTGCCAGTCCAGATGGTGCAGATCGGGGACCTCGGTCCCATCAATCCAGACAGCGATCTCCGTGCTTGCGTGATCGAGCAGTACTTCCACGCAGCCCCAGGTTTCCGCCTGCAGTCCGGGACCAATCACGCCATCGGTCCAGAAGTTGTTGTTCGAAAGGTAGCCGCGATCGGCTTCTTGTTGATTGATGTCCAACATCGATTGGTGCACGCCGATCCGCGTTTCGTAGGGATCCGTGCAGCAGCCATCGGGGTAATAGCCCGCTTTGAAGTAGGTGTTGTGCCCGTCCGTCATCGGGCTGGCCAGGCGCAACATCACCCGCACATAGAAGCGGCGTGCGGCGACTGGCAGCGCTCCGCCCTGGTAGACGAAGAAAGTCTGGTAGTCGGAGTCTGCGGTTCTTACATGAATGCTCGTGTTACCGCTGGCGGCCGGGCTGGATTGGTCCAGCTCAACCACACCGGAGCCTGTCAGTTGCAGCGCCCAATCAGTGCCCTCGGGCCAGCTGCTCGGTGCTTCTTCAAAGTCATCGCAGAACAGCAGCCCCGGCGCGGCGCAGGCGTCGCTGGCGGGGCTGCCGTCCCCTCCCCCGTCTGCTCCGCCGGAACCTGCCAACGCGTCGTCCTGGGCGTCGCCTCCGGCGCCGCCCAAAGTGCCGTCTGAGCCGCCGGTGGCGTCGTTTGCTTCACTACTGCCGCCCTTTGCGGCCTCGCTTGCCGCGCCGCCCAGGTTCGGCTCCGTCGTTGAGTCCCCGCCTGACGAGCTGCCGCCGGCGACCACGCCGCCCGCAGATCCACCAACTGGAGAGCCTCCACTGGGAGCGCCGCCATCAGCTTCTTCCCCCGCACAACCGAGCGCCAGCAGCACGACGGCCATCAGCCCGCGGCGGAAAGATATCCACGAGACAGCACGCGACATCCACCCGTTCTACAGCAAATCGCTCGAAGCGTGGGAGCAACCAGCAACGTTGGAGCGGGAGACGGGATTCGAGTAGCGAGCGGCGTTGAGCGGGAGACGGGATTCGAGCTCCAGGGTCGCCGAAGTCGAGCCGCCGAGCGCGCGCCGTGAGGCGTGCAACCCGGGGTTGAAACCCGCGACCAGCTCTGCGTCTGCTCGCCTAGCGAGCGGCGTTGAGCGGGAGACGGGATTCGAACCCGCGACCCCAAGCTTGGGAAGCTTGTGCTCTACCAACTGAGCTACTCCCGCGCGGTAGCGGCTACCTTAGCCGCGGCGTGGCCCCCAGGAAAGCCCCAGCGCAGCAATTCGACCACGCGCCGCTTGGTCCGCCAGCCCGCCCGAAACCGTCCCCCCGCGGCCGCGGGATGCGCCCCTGAGCCCCGAATGCTAGCCCTTCCGGCATGCCGGATACGCGCCGCTGCACTTGGCCGGGCGACGACCAGCTGATGCAGCGCTACCACGACATCGAGTGGGGGGTGCCGGTGCATGACGACCGCAAACACTTCGAGTTCCTGGTGCTGGACGCGTTTCAGGCCGGCTTGAGTTGGCGCACGATTTTGCACAGGCGTGAAGGCTTCAGACGGGCATTCGCTGACTTTGACCCGCAAAGCGTGGCGAGCTTCAACCGCCGTCAGGTGGAGCGATTACTTCGAGATGAAAGTATCATTCGAAACCGACTCAAGGTCGAATCCACCATTTCCAATGCGCGGGAGTTCCTGCGCGTTCAAGCAGAGTTCGGCAGCTTTGACGCCTTCGTGTGGGAGCTGGTCGGCGGGCAGACGCGTCACAACCGCCATCGTTCGGCCAAGCAGATCCCAGCGACGAGCCCGGTTTCCGATGCGATGAGTAAGGCGCTGAAGAAGCGCGGTTTTCGCTTCGTAGGCAGCACCATTTGTTACGCGTACATGCAGGCCGCCGGCATGGTGAATGACCATCTGGTCAGCTGCTTTCGGTACTCCGAGCTGCGCTAGTGCGAGCTGCGCTAGTGCCCGACGGCGCTGAGCATGCAATCCAACGTCAGTCGCACAGGGGCCACAGTGGGCACATGCTGGCTGGCCCGCTCCCAGGGACGGTGGTGCCCCCTTCCACCGTCGCGATGGCCGCCATCTGAATGTCCTGCAGGGCGGCGATGGCACGCTCACAGGCTTCTGCTGTCTTCAGTTTTTCGTAGCCGTTGGCTGCCATCAGCCGCAGCGTGTGTTCCGCTTCCGGGGTTACCTGAGGCGTAGGGCGTTCTTCTGTCAGCCCTTTGAGGAAGAACTCCACCACCAGATCCTGGTATTGGGCCAGCGTTGGGCAACCTGTCGAGGGTTCATCTTCAGGTGGCGGCGTCGAGCCGCCACAACCCAGGGCACAGCATAGAGCCAAGGTCGCGGCAACGCCGCATCGAGTCGTCGCCGCCTGGCTTCGGGTGTCTCCCATCAGCGGATCTGAGCAGGAGTGCCCGCGGGGGTCAACCGAGATACTAGGCCGCGGCCCGAACTTGCTCTAGCAGCTGCTCCAAGCTGCGGACGCGTCCAGCTTGCTTGGCTCGGTGGCGTAGCCACAGCGACCTGACAAAGGCATCTTCGGCGTCATGCTGCTTGCCTTGGCGGACACATTCAGCGCCGTACAGTGCCCACAGACGCGCATCCTGTTCGCTCTCGTTGCACGCCTGACGCAAGCACAGCAGCGCTTTGCGCTCGTGTCCGCGGCGCTTGTAGCGCAGGGCACGCTGGACCGGATCGCGACCCGAGTCGTTCGCTGCCGTTTGCTTGCGCAAGCGCGAGTGCAGCTGGAAGTGTGAACGGCGTGCCATGGGACTACTGTGTCCACTAGCGAACATCGTGCCAAGGGGCCAACAAGCTGCCCCAAATTGGGTTTGGCGCGGCTAAGCGGACATAAACGCTTGGGATGCCGAGAGTTCTCGTCGCGGCTGACAGACTTCACTGTCGTCGCGGAACTGACATTTGTGTCAGCTTTGCCGCTCAGGTGGTGCCGCAAATGGTCACAGGCAGTGACGATAAAGGCGCAACAGGTCGTCACGCGTGCACACACGCGGATTCAGTGTGTGACACGCATCTTGGATTGCCAGATCTGCCAAGCGCTCCAGTTGCTGCTCGGCGACGCCGCTCTGCGCCAAGCCCGATGGCAGCCCCAGAGCGTCGCGAAAGCGTCGCAGCACGTCGGCAAGCTCGTCCGCGTTTTGGCCACCCAAGACCTGGGCAACGCGGTCGTAGGCTGCGCGGCACTGCGGCAGATTGAACTCGACGACGGCAGGCAAACACAGGGCATTGGCCAAGCCGTGGTGCAACCCACATTCGCTCGACAGTGGGTGCGCCAGCGAATGGCAGGCGCCAAGCCCTTTCTGGAAGGCGGTAGCGCCCATCATGGCCGCCTTGAGCATGTCACCCCGAGCGTCCAGATCATCTGGTGTGGCCATGGCCTTCAGCAATGAACGCTGCACCAGCTCGATCCCCCCGAGCGCGATCGCGTCCGCCATTGGGTGGTCGCCCTTCGCGACCAGCGCTTCCAAGCAGTGGGTGAGCGCATCGAAGCCGGTTGCCGCCGTGACCTGGGCTGGCATGCTGCGCGACAGCTCTGGGTCCAGGATCGCAACTTTGGGCAGCATGGATGGCGCGAAGATGACGGTCTTTCGCCCCGTGCTCTCGAGCGTCAGAACACCCGAGCGTCCGACCTCACTCCCGGTCCCGGCCGTGGTCGGGATGGCAGCGATCGGAGGCAAAACTTTCGGGATGTGGCGGTCGCCCCCAAGCGCATCGTCTAGCTCTTCGAAAGGATTGTCGACGCTGACGCGGACGGCGATCAACTTGGCGACATCCAACGGAGAGCCGCCGCCGATGCCCACGAGGCAGTCCGCCCCATGTGCTCGGTACGCTTCCGCTCCCCTTTCCACATTCAGCTGCGTCGGATTGGGGTCCACCTCGTCGAACACCGCAGCGGGCAGTCCTCGCTTCTCCAGGCTGCTTAGAGCGGGCTCCAGCAGTCCCGCTGAACGCACACCTGGGTCGCTCACCACCAGCGGTCGTGAACCTCCTAAAGCCTCGAGTTCATCCCCCAAGCTTCGGGTTTCGCCCGCGCCAAACAGCACACGTGTCGGATAGTTCCAGATCATTGTTCGGGCCTGCGTCAGACAGTTTCGAAATAGCGTGATAGTTCCCAGTCGGTGACGGCACGTTCGTATTGGCGGACTTCCCAGTCGCGAGTGCGCAAGTAGTGGTCCACAAATGTGGAGCCGAGGACTTGCTTGGCTGGTGCGCTCTTGGCCAGCAGCGGGATCGCCTGCTTTAAGCTGGTGGGGATCGCTCCTGGGCCGGTTTCACCAGCGTCGCCGACGCTTTCTGGAGGCAGCTCCAGCTTCTTTTCGATGCCGTACAATCCTGCCCCCAGACAAGCTGCCATCGCGACGTACGGGTTGATGTCGGCTGCGGTTTGGCGGTACTCGACGCGCAGCGCGTTTTGCTCTCCGGGAGCCACGACGCGCACGCCACAGGTGCGATTCTCCACGCCCCACGACGCCACCATCGGAGCCCAGAGACCGGGCACATAGCGTTTGTAGCTGTTGATGGTGGGCGAATAGAGCGCGGTCCACGGCTGCATCAACGCCAGCTGCCCAGCGATATAGTGCTCCATCAACGCAGACATGCCGTGTTTGCGGCGGGCGTCGTAAAACGCGTTCTTGTCACCGCTCCAGAGGCTCTGGTGCAGGTGTCCGCTGGCGCCCGGCAGAGCTGCATTACACTTGGCCATGAACGTCACTGCCAAGCCATGTTGGTGTGCCAGCTGCTTGAGCGTCGTCTTGAACAAAGCTGCCTGATCGGCCACCTCCAACGCGCTGTTGACCGTGATGGCGGCCTCGTACACGCCCGGACCGGTCTCGGTATGCAACCCCTCCAACTGGATCCCAAAGTCTTGGCAATGCTGCCACAGGTCGTGCATCAACTCGGAGTCTTGCCCCGTTCGAACCCAGCTGTAACCAAACATGCCGGGATCCAGCGGTTTCAGGTTTCGAAACCCTTTGTCCTGAAGGCTGTCGCGATCCTCCTGAAATATGAAGAACTCAAATTCCACGCCGAAGCGTGGAGTGAGTCCGTGGCCCTCGGCACGCGCGATCACTCGCTTGAGCAGCGAGCGTGGGCAAGCCGGGTGCGGCTGGCCTTTCTGGTCGCGAAAATCGCACAACATGGCGGCCACCCCGGGCTCCCAGGGGATGTTGCGCAGAGTCTCGGGGGCTAGCACGGCGTGAGCGTCGGGATAGCCGCTGTCCCAACCCGTCACTTTGGCGTTGTCGTAGAGCATATCTGCGACGTCCCAACCGAAGATCACGTCGCAGAAGCCGAAGCCTTTCTTCAGCGCGGATTCCAACTTGTCCAGCGAGACGTACTTGCCTCGCAGGATCCCGTCGAGATCGAAACCTCCGATTTTGGCGCGATTGATGTTCTGCTGGCGCAGTTCGGATAGCAACCGATCGATTTCGAGCTGCTGAGCGCTCGCTTCGGCGCTGATTGTGGAGCGTTTGCTCCCACGCTTGCCGGCTCGCTTGGATTGACTGGAGCTCGCCGACTGTTTGCTGCGGCGCTTCTTGTTCGAGGTCCCCTGGGTGCGCTGCTTCTTAGCTGCCATGCCAGAGTGATCTCACAACCCCAGCCCGACGGCAATCGCCGCAAGCGTCGAATGACTCGGCCTCGGGCGAACCACAGGAGGGTTCGGGGCTAGGCCAGTCTATGCAATCCGGCGTCGACCCGCGGTCGCGATCGCATCCACCAACTCTTCGACCGTATAGGGCTTGGCCAAGTAGCTGCTGACCTGTTGATGCTTATGCAGATGCGGCGGCAAGTCCTCCACGGCTAGCCCACTCGTCAGGATGACGGGGATCGAGCTGCCGCTCTCGCGCATGCCATCCAGCACGGCGTCTGCGGACAGCCCCGCTGAGAGATTGACGTCCAGCAACAAGACATCCACAGGAGCGTTTCGAGCGGTCACCAACTGCAGTGCCTCATCGCCGAGGCTCACGGTTGCGCTTTCGTAACCGTACTCTTCCAGCAGCCCAGCAGTCAGCGTTGCCAGTCGTGTTTCGTCGTCGCAGATCAACACTCGCGGTGTCGTCGTTCCTGCGTCGGTCCCCTCAGCCCTGCTGCCCCCCATCTGCATGCCCTCTTTAACCACCGGCAAGTAAACGTCAAAGGTGCTTCCGCGAGCAAGCTCGGTTTCCAATTCCAACCAACCGCCGGCCTGCTCAATGATATTTTGAACTGAAGGTAATCCCAGTCCGGTCCCGTTGTCGGCCAGCTTGGTGGAAAAAAACGGCTCAAAAATGTGCTTCTTGGTGCGGATATCCATGCCCTCGCCGGTATCCTGCACGCTCACCTTCAGCCAGCGGGCGGCGGGCCCGCCGTGCTTACCTGGCCGGTGTGCGACCGAAGCTCGAAGGCTAACGTCTCCGCGACCGGCGTTGCGGACCGCGTCCTGCGCGTTAACCAGTAGGTTGAGCACCACTCGCTGAAGTTGACCAGCAGCGACGCCGATGCCGTCCAATTCGGCGTCCAGCGCCAGCTCTACTGGCACGGTATTGGGCATGTTGTCGACGAGCTCGGCCGTTTCTCGCAGGATGGCCGCGGGCTGTTCGGTGGCGGCTGAGGTCTGAGCGCCGCGCCCATACAGCAACAGTTGGCGGGAAAGTTGTCCTGCGCGCTCCGCAGCGCGGTCAGCGGCATTGATTGCCGCTTGTCGGGTGCTATCGTCCTTCGTCTGCGTGGCGAGGCCCAAGCTCCCGCGGATCCCGGTCAGCAAGTTGTTGAAATCGTGCGCGACGCTGCCCGCCACACGTCCCAAGGACTCAAAACGGTGGGCTTCCGCCAACTGCTGTCGCAAGGCCGCGCGTTCGTCGTCGTCTTGCAACAACACGATCACATGACGACTTTCGTCGAGCTCCCACGGCAGGCATTCCGCCTGAAAATGACCCAAGTCCGCCCGCCAAGGCAAACGGAGCAGTTCCGTTTGCACCGTTTCACCGCGCAACGCCCGACTCACCGCGTGATACAGCTCGGGGCAGTGGTCGGCTTTCAGCAGCTCCGGACACGAGTCGTGACCAAGCATCTCCAACAGTCTGGGATTGCTGGAAACGACTTGGAAGTCTTGGTCCAAGATCAGCAATCCCAGATTCGAGCGGCGTAGCGTGGCAGCCAAGAGATCCGCGCTCCGCAACAGGTGCACGGAGCTGTCGCGGGGGGCGCCTTCGAGCGCCAAGGACTGGTCTTGGTACCGCTTCGCCATCAGCCTCAAATAGGCTAGATGATTCAGTCAGCGGGGTCCAGCGCATACACGCATTGTTCCGTTTCGAAACGCACACTTAGCGGCTGATCCGGGCGCGGTGCCAGCCGTACAGGCCTCCGAGCGCTCCCAGAAGGACCATCGGGACCGTGACCCAGCTCAATGGGATCGGCCCCAGCCGGAAGACCTCGCCGACGGCCGAAGCGTAGCGTTGACCCAACGCTGATAGAAGTGCGCCACAGCCTATTGAAGTGAGTGGGATCAACAGATGCGTTGCCAGGCCACTCTGCGGTTTCAGCTCCACAGGGGCGAGCTGAGTCGTTTTCGGTACCTGTTCGTGGAGCTTCACGCTCCGGTTTGCTGAATCCCCGACCAACGTGGCGAGTTCCAGCGGGATGGAAGGCTGCGCGCCGGGGTCGAGCGTCGGTCTTGCTGTGCTCGGCGCCTCGAGCTCGATCGTTCCAAAGCTGCTGGGTTCGGCGAACGTGGCTGCTCCGAGTCGGGTTGGCTCCGCGATGGGTAGCGGTTCGGCTCGCGGCGCTCCCTCATCGGCAGACCGCAGCGTGGGGATCACCGGGTAGGCTCGCGTCGCTTGAAGCGGCGGCGAGGCTGCCGGGGAGTGGCCGTCGCCCGAGCCACTCGACTCGAGCGCGGAGGTCAGTAGCGCTGAATTCAGGGCTTGCCAAAAGCTGCCGGCGTCCGCGAAGCGCTGCTGTGGGTGCACGGCCATCGCTTGGCGCATCACGCCTTCGACCGCGGCGGGTAGCGGACAGCCGTGATTGCCGGGGGTGGGCCTCCGGCTTTCGTCCAGGACTGCCGCCAGAATGGCCTGCTGATCACCGTCCAGGATCGGTCTGCCCACATACAGCTCCGTCAGCGTCAGTGCGAGACCGAACACGTCCGTCCAGGGCCCGGTGCGACCAAAGCGGGATGGCATCCACTGCTCAGGGGCACCGAAGGTGGGAGTGAACGCTCCGGTAGCGCCGGCAATTGTTTTCAGCCCCGCGGTCTCGGACGCGGCGGCTTTCGCTTTTCCGATCCCAAAGTCCAGGATCTTCAACAGCGTTTGGCCGCCTTGGCGGGCCAAGAACAGATTTTCTGGCTTGATGTCGCGGTGCACGATGCTGATCACTCCCTGATCGCTCTGGAAGTGGTGGGCGCAGGCGAGCGTCTCGGCGACGGGAGTCAGCAAGCGCACCAACTCGTCAAAAGAGCCAACCCCCAAACTTTCCGCGGCGCGGCGGTCAGCCCACTGTCTGAGGGTTTCTCCCTCGAGCCACTCCAGTGCCATGAACGGCATGAAGCGACCGTTGGGAGCTTCTTCCGCGTCGACGTGCAGCGGCCGAACGACGTGTGGTAGCCGAGCTGATAGCTTGAAAAGCAACTCTCCTTCCGCTCGAAATTGCTCAAGAAAATCGCCCCTCTTTTCGGTGCCGACAGCTTCTGGAAGCTTGAGACACTTGAGTGCGACTGGCGCTCGAAAGCCAGTATGGGTGGCTCGGTAAACGACGGCGAATCCCCCCTCCGCCACCTGCTCTTCCACTTGGAAGCAACCCGCCAGGCGAGTTCCAACCAGTCCGAAAGTGTCGTTTCCCATTGTTGCTCAGCAGCGGCCAACCGAACCAGCGTGCGGGAGCGGATCCCCCCGATCGCCCGGGTTGAAGCGTAGCTGCAGCTGGGCGGTGCACAACTTTTTGTGTCTCTCGCAACGAATGCTAGGTTCCGGCCCGTGAAGAGCTCCGCCGCATTCAGTCTGGCGACCCTCGGACTCGCCGCAGGTATCTGGCTGGTGCCTGGTGGCGGCGACGTCGCCGCGAAGCCGGCTCCTGCGGTCTCTGCGGCCGGCGCTGCGCGCGCAGTGTTTGAGAGCGCTTATCCAACGGGGGCTCGCCCTCGCCCACCCCAGCCAGTGATCGCGTCGGCATATGACGCTGAGCTGGGCGCTTGGAATCTCGGTGGGACGGGCGACCCCTCCCACCCGGCTAACCAAGAAGGTTTTCACCCAGCGGTCAGAGTGCTGGTCGAGACTCGGGCGCTACGCAATCTGGGCAAGCGTGGCCTGACGGACCGCGGGATCCTAGCGCAGACGCGCAACCACGGTTACTGGCCGCTTCGCCTCTGCTACGAAGACAGCCTGAGAGAGAAGAGCGACGCACGTGGCGAGACAGTGATGCGCTTTTCAATCGGTCGCTCTGGCAAGGTGACGTACGTGCGCCCACTGCGCTCCCAATTGCCGAAGTCAGCCGTGAGCTGTCTGCGCCAGGCGCTGTACAAGTTGCGCTTCAGTCCCGCGCCCCAGAGTCGGGTAGACGTGGACTTCAGCGTCAAGCTGAATCCCGGCGACGTGCCGGTGATGGCGTTGCCCGAGTCGAAAGAAACGGCGAGCTCAGAAGAACGGGCGGCGTTCGCCGCGGCCACCGACGCGGTTGGAGCTTGCTATTCCCGGGGCCTAGCCAAGGACCGCGGCCTGTGGGGGCGCCTGGAACTGCAGGCCGAAATTGGACCCGCGGGCAAGATCTCACAGCTGACCCAGGGCAGCAGCCGCTTCGCCGATACCGGCGTGGTTGACTGCGTCGCGCAGCAGCTGAGCCGCGATATCGAGTTGAGCCCGCCCCCCGCGGGCGCTCGGCGCTTGACCGTGGCATATCGTTTGGGATCGCCTCCGCAGCCCGCGGGCGATGGTTGAATGCGACGAGCAAGTGCGGCGAAGCAGCCCGTCCTGGCGCATCGTTTGAGCTTGTTCATTACTCCCGGCCTGGCGCTGCTCGTGGGCTGTGGCGGCTCCGCTGCGCCAGCGCCAGCGTCGCTGCCCGAGCTGTACCAAGACGCGGACGTGGACGGTTTGCCCGATGCGCGCGATGCCTGCCCTTCGGACGCCGAGGATGGTAACCCTCCCCTGACGGGCGATGGCTGCCCCAATCGTGACTTGGACGCCGACGGCATCCTGGTTCCTGCGGATCTCTGCCCACTGGCGCCCGAGACGCGCAACGGCGCAGCCGACGACGATGGCTGTCCGGATTTGGCGGCTAGTCTGGAGGCGGATCGGATCCGCTTTTCGCAGACCCTGCCCCCGCTTTGGCGCGGGGAGCTGTCGAGTTCGTGGCGCCCGGTACTGCAGGCCGCCGCCCGGACGCTAGCGGAGCACCCAGAGCTGGAGCTAGTGGAAGTTGCCGTCTACGACCCGGGGGGGCTCCAGCGCGGGTCCTGGCTGAGTCTGGCGATCACACAAAAACAAGCGACCATGGTTCGGCGCGAGCTGGTCGCTTTGGGCATTGCCCCCGGCCGCCTACTGAGTCGTGGGTACGGCAACTATTGTCTAGCGACGCGCAAAAAGTCGGCGCCAGCGCTCGAGTTCGTCGTGCGCGTGCGAAACGGCCAAAGCACTGGGGCCGACGCAGGATGCGAGGCGGCGACGCGCGCCATCAAGCTTCCAGAGCCGGTGCACTTGCCAACCCGGCCTCTGTCGCAATAACCCCCTCAGCCTCAGCCCAACAGCTCAGCCCCAATTACTCAGTCCGAATTACTCAGCTGGGGTCCGACTTTCTTCGATGCGATATTTGGTTTTGTTCTTCATCGTCGTCCCCCTGGCGGAGCTGTACCTGCTCTTGTGGGTTAGCCAGTTCATTGGCTTTTGGCCAACAGTGGGCATCACCGTGGTGACCGGCGTGATCGGCGGAACCCTGGCTAAACGCGAAGGGCTCAAGGTGCTCCGGCAGTGGAACCAAGCACTATCCGAGCTGCGCTCACCAGAGATCGGTCTGGTGGAAGCCGCGTTGGTCTTGCTCGGAGGGGCGCTGTTGATCACCCCCGGCGTCATGACAGACCTGTTTGGATTCTCTCTGCTGCTCCCTTTCACGCGCCGCCGGCTGGCCACCTGGGTCAAGGCTCGGGTGGGCCACTACATCGACGTGCGTAGCGTCGGCGTGTCCAGTTTCCAGGGGCGCATGGACGACTTCCGGAGCGGCGGTTTTGACGAAGACCCGCCGGACTTCAGTTCGCCGCGGCGCCCGTCCGGGGTGATCGATACCTCCGGCGAAGGCCGCGACGAGTAGCGCCGCTTTCAACCGGCGTCGGGGGAACTCGGGGAAGCGCCCGCGTCCGTGCCGGCGTCCGTCTCAGTAGGCGGGTTGGAGCCGCCATCCGTCGCTTCGCAAGCTAGGCCTTCTGGCGGTGGTTCACCTTCGGCGAAAGGTTCATCGCTGATGCAGACGCCGAGCGTTCCAAACAACTCGTCGGCTTCATCGCCCAACTGTTCGCACACGGTGCCGTCTAGGCCACAGTCGTCGTCGCAATTGCAGCGGATGCCGCAGTAGCCGAGATCGCCACCGCCACCGCCTTCGAAAGCGATGAAGATGCAGAGTGGCTCACCCGGCTGTTGCGGATCCTCGCTACCGCAGGTGCGCTGGTCGCTGTCGAGCAAAGTTCCCACGTTGCACTGCCCGGAGCAGAAGCCAGTGTCGTCCGTCAGTGGAAAGCACAGTTGGCTAGCGCAGGTTTGGTCTTCACCCGGGGTGCATGGCGCGCCCACAGGATCGCCTGCCAGTTCATCGACACAAGTGCCGCTTCCCAAGTCGCAGACCCGATCTCCGCAATCGGCGTCATTGCGGCACATGGGGCGGCAGAAGGCGCCGTTGGTCAGCAGATCACAGGCCAGATCCAAGCGATTGTTGCACTTGTTCTCACCTTCCACGGGGCTGCCAGGCAGACACCCGAGCATACAAACGGAGCCCGCATCGGGCAGTTCGATGCACAAGGAATTGGCGTCAATTTCAGAGCACGACTCCGGAGCGGAGGCGCAGTCAGCGGTGCAATAGCCGTTGGCGGGACCGCCACCGAGAAAGTCATCACTGGACGAAAGCATGCAGTAGGTGCCGGAGGCGCAGTCACCATCGTCTTCGCACGCCGTACCGATCACGCCCGTGGGGCCAGTCGGTGGACTTGGACCAATTGGTGGATCGCCGAAGCCGTCGTCGTCCAACATGTCGTCATCGGCCTGATCGTCATCGGCCTGATCGTCGTCCCCCCCCATATCGTCGTCGGCGGCATCGTCGTCATCAGCGGCGGAGTCGCCGAAGTTGATGGGTTCATCTTTGCCGCAAGCACTGGAGACGAGTCCCGCCGCGAGCACGCAAATTGCGGCTAGGACACTGAGTTGGGG
>JBNLEN010000004.1:0-92774 GCA_050304975.1 Polyangiaceae bacterium | reverse complement strand
TTGCGTCCAAGTTGTCCACGACTTCGGGACGCTCCAACTTGCTGATGACTTTTGCCGTTGAGCCGGCTTCGCTCAAACGATTGACCAGTTGCATCACGTCATCAGCGGTGCGCACGAAAGACAGGGCGACGAAGTCCACGTCGAGCGTGAGGATATGTTCGAGGTCTTCGCGGTCCTTCTTGGTCAGCGCATCCGCAGATACTTTGGAGCCAGGTAGGTTAATGCCCTTGAATTGTTTGAGCAGTCCGCCGTGAACCACCTTGCAGTGCACTTCTGTGCCGCTGACCTTGGTGACGACCAGCTCCAGGTTGCCGTCATCCAGTAGGATGGGCTCACCCGGCTTGACGTCTTTGGCGAGGCCCTCGTAGCCAGTCCCGACTCGAGGGGTTTCTCCGCTTTTAGGCGGTTTGCCGACAAGGCCTGGCTTGGTCGAAATGATGATCGCCTGCCCCTTCTTGATCTCGATTGGGGCGCTCAACTTGCCGACGCGGATCTTCGGGCCCTGCAGGTCCGCCAGGATGCCAATGGGCTCACCTGCCTGCTTGGCGAGTTTCCGAATCAGTTTGGTATTGGCCGTCAACTCTTTGTGGCTCTGGTGCGAGCAGTTGAGTCGGAAAACGTTGACGCCAGCTTTTATGAGCGCGGCAATAGACTTGGAATTCGACGTTGCGGGGCCAAGGGTCGCGACGATTTTGGTGCGATTCGGGATCTTCATTTTGTTCATTAACTACGGTGGGGCTGTGACTCTGTTGGAACTCGGAGGAAACCCAGCCGAGTCCGGGCGCGGACCTTAGCGGGACTTTGGCGAAATGTTAAACCCGCCAAGTCGATAGACCACATTTGCGATGCCGGTGCCGCTTTGGCGGGCGCGGCTAGAAGCGAACGGAGACCGTTCTTTTTGACCCCACCTCGAGATTGACGGACACACTCTTTCGTCCCTGTTTCGGATGGACGAACGTGACCGAGTGCTTACCCGGGTTCACCTTGAGCCCGACGCGCGGCGTTTTTCCAATGGGACGACCGTCAAGCAAGACGTTTGAGCTGGGGATGGAGTTGACGCTGAGCTGAGCGAGCCACTTTCCTCGCTTCTGTGGCGGGGACTCGGTCGCCGAGGGAGCTGGGGCTTCCGCGAGCGGCAAGTCATCGAGCCGGGCGGTCGCGGGGCCAGTCGACTGAGCAGCTGACTCGGTTGGGGCGTCTGCAACATCCGAGGGCGCCGCTGGGCTCGATGGTGTGTCGGGGGGCCGCTCCGCAAGCTCGGTCGAAGCGACAGGGGTCAAGTCGATTTCAAAGTTGGACGGCGTGCTCTCGCCCACCGTGACGGCCTGCTCCGCGGTGGTCAGGTAGCCGTCGGCCTCGGCCTTCACGAAGTGAATGCCTGGCGTCAGCTCCACTTCGCACGGCAGCGACTGGCAGTGCACAACCCCATCGACAAACACTCTGAGGGTTGTCGGTACGGCTGCGTCAGGAGTGCTCACCTGCACAGCCAATCGGCCAGCGCTCGGTCCGGCCAATGACAGTCCAAGCAAGACCGCGCTCAAGATGGCGATCGAGCTCGCAACCCACACCCAGCGTTTTGTCGCGGGCGACTCGGGCTTGGGATTGGGGGCTACCAGCGCGGCCGTTGAGGGCGCCCCGGGGTGACTGACGCTCTGCCGAGCTCTCTGTCGAGCCGGAGGGGGAGGGGGCCGACGACTCGGAGGGGGCGCGCTCCTGACCACCCGCGGGGGTGAAATGGAACGGGTCCGCTCGTCTTCATGACCAGCGATCTGCACTGGTGGGGCAGGCGGCGGCGCCGCTTCGGGGGGCTTGACCGAGGGCACCCGCATGGGCTCCGGCGGGATGGAGCTGACCCGTGGCTGCAAACGCGGCCTGGTGCTGTTGGGGCCTGGATCCTCGTCCCGGACGTCGTCGCTCATGACTGCTCATTGCGAGCGTATCTCAAATGGGCAAGCCGCGCCGGTCCCCATCGAGCCTGCGCTTCACGCAAATTTACTCGCGCCCGAAGTATACAAAAGCCAACGGGCGGGGTGCTTAGCATCCCGCCCGCTGCCTTCGCGCTTGTTCCGATCAGGCTCGCCGCGTGCGGCTGGTGCCGCAATTTTGGCGTCGTACTGAGCGCTTGAGTCCTAACTGAACCGCTTACTGGACGGCGACGTCTTCGGCGCCCCCGGCCAAGATCAGGCCCACGTTGTCGACCCAGATGTCAAACCCAGGGGAGCTGACCCGGCCAACTTGGAACTGGACCTGGTAGGCAGCGCTCGGATTGAGCATCGAAGGCTTCTCGCCGTTGTAGACGCCCCAGCTGGGGGGCACCATCGGTCCAGTTTCGAAGGAAGCGGTCGTCGCGTCGTCGGCGACGGTCTTAGTGAAGTACACCTTGTACAACTTCCACTCGGGACCGAACTCCACGGTGACCGCGGGATCGGCGTGGCAGCCCTGCTTGTTGCACAGCGTCGCATCGCGCGGCACGCACATGCCGACGGTTGGGTTGGAGGCGTCGTCCGGGACTTTGATCTGCACGGCCTGCGGACCGCCGGGGGAGATACCCCAGAAGCGCAACCCCACGAACCCAGCAGCCGCCAGGTCGAAAGGAGCGTTCTCCAACAGAGTGAAGCCCATCCCCGCGCCCCACAGGGCGTGATCCGCGCCGGTAAAGCGTGCGCCGAGCTTGTTGTCATCGCCCTCCGGAGGAGGCGCCAGGCCAGCGTCCGCGTAGGCCGTCATCGGGAAGGATTCGTCGCTTGGCGGCGGCCAAGTCATGCCGGCCTCGGGCATCATGTTGTCGCACTCGGTCTTGTCGTCGTAGGTGTACCAGAATCCCTTGTACCCAGCCTCGTCTTGCAGGGTCTGGGTGTTGCCGTCTTCGAGGTTGTCCAGCAAAGCTACGCCAGCGATGTCGCGGCTTCCGCTCTCGACATTTCGCTCGGTGTCGCCGCAACCCATCAGGCTGCAGCCAATAGCCAGCAGGGCCAGGTGTGATGCTGCGTTCGTCATGCTCATTGCCAACCTTTCAATCGTGTTAACCTGATTAAGGTGTCTCGGGGTCGGTCCGGGTAACCACTGGCGCCAATTAGCAGCGTCTGCAGGGGGACCGATCTCAACGTTTGACGCGCTGAGTTTGTCAGCAAGCTCAGAGAAAAACCATGCGATCTATTTGATCTATCGCGTCCAGATCCCAACAGTCACCCTGGATTTTCGCATGTTGGATCCGGGGCGTGCGAACTCCTCGATGCGAGACACCGGTGAGCCACCCGGCAACCGTGGGGCGTCGACTGTGTTTTGAGTTGGTCGCGCCGTGCAGGTGTGATTGACTCGCGCGGCCTCGAGAGGCCCCGCTCACCACCTCCGGAAAGTGTCTCTCAAGAATCAACACCAATCTCACGCGCAGTGTCCAACAGGGCGACTGTTTGCAGAAAAACACGAAGGAAGAAGTATGCGTAAGCTGAGTACGTCGATCGTCGTTCCCTCATTGATTGTGGCGGGAGTGCTGGTTGCCCCGCTGGCCGCGGCACAGGGCGAAACCGAGGATGGGGCCGAAGAAGGGGTAGATGCCGAACCGGTCACTTTGACCGAGGGCGAAGAGGCGCCACCAGTGGCTCCGGCAGAGACGAGCACTTCTGACGGTGCGGCCGCTGGTGCCAGCGTTTCGGCCGCTCCCAGCGAAGCTTCCGTGGGGGGCGTCGTCCAGATGGGTGACGTGTCCGCGGAGAGTGAAGGCCCCTCGGGCGGCGGCAGCGCCAGCAGTGCCAACCGCAGCTACGGAGGTCCGGTCAGCGCTTCGGAAGACGAGTGGAAGTTCGGCTATAACGGCTACTTCCGCGCCCCGATGCGCGTGGGTATCGGTTCTCGTTTGGCGGCCAAGTCAGATCAGAGTGAGACCACGCTGAGCGTGCCTCAGGTCCCAAGTGACCAATACCTGGACTGGCAATACACCAAGAGCGTGCAGCGCTCTTGGGCCGAGGCTTTCTTCAGCTATGGCAACAAGTACGCCAAGGGCGTCTTGGGCATGCAAGCATTCCGGTTTTCGGATGCTACGTTCCCCGATCCGGAAGCCCAGTTCGGCATCAGCCAAGCTTGGGTAGAGGTGACCCCGGACCTGACCGAGATCAACGAAGATCTGCGAATGAAAGCCTGGGTCGGTAACTTTTGGCGGCGCTATGGCGGAGCTGGCAAGTACGACGCGGGTGCCTACGATACGTTCATCATCGGTCGTACTCACGTGATGGGCGAAGCCATTCGCTTGGAATACGACTATTCCGACATGGTCTTCTTCTTCGAAGAAGGCTTCGGAACCAAGACCCCCAATCCGTCACCGTTTCACAACACCAAGTTCACTCTGCTGGCGCACGCCCATGCTGGGTTCAACTGGGATCAGACGCTGGATATTGGGATCCACTTCATGAACGCCTGGACGCAGGAGCCCGATCACGATTGCGTCAGCCGTGAAGAAGAAGTTCAGGTGTTGGCGGACGCAATTGGAACCGATGCGTCCGACCCCACGGTGGTTTCGCTGGTATCCCAGTTTGCGGAGGCTCCCGTCGGCTCGTGCAAGCACGAGGTGTTCGGCACGGGCCCGACCGCGGATCAGCCCTTGGACGTCACCACGCCTACCGGCACCTCGCGGCGCGCCGACTCGCCAGACGGCAGCTTGAAGGTGATCGGCATCGACGCGGTGCTGAACGCCGGCATCCTAGGCCGCATTTTCGCTGGCTTTTCACATATCATCGCGGATCACGCGATCACTGTGGCGCCCGCAATTGAGGTGATCCACGCCAATGGTGGTGGATTCTTCAAATCGGGTTTCAGTCATCAGTACTTGATTGAGCGGCCCGATTGGGAAAACCCCGTGAACCTGAACCGCGGTGGAAACGGCTCGGTCAATAGCGTGGCTTTCCAATGGGACATGAGCCTGAGCAGCATCATCGGCGCGGACACCTTCGGTCAGCAGTCTCTCGGACTGTCGCTGTTTGGTATGCTGAACATGATCAGCAGTGAAGACGATGCTGAGATGGACGGGATCAGCAAGCTCAAGTACGGCGCGGAGCTGGAGTACGATCCGCTGGAGTGGTTCGGAGCCGCCTTCCGCTTTGACAGCGTGAATCCGCGTTCGGACATCCCGGAGCAAAACTTCATGGTGTTTGCACCGCGTCTGGTGTTCCGCTCCAGTTTCGCCACGCACGAGACGATTGAGGTTGGCTACGCCAAGTACTCCTACAACACCCCGCAGTGCACCGATACAGAGAACCTGCTGTGTGTGCAGTCTCCGGGCGGCACGGTGGGGCCGGATGGTTTCGGCACCCGCCCTGGCGCCAACTCGACCAAGGAGCTGCGCGGCACACCTGTGGACATCGCGTCGGAGCGGGGTCCCTTCCCGGACGTCGGTTTCGATCCGCCTCACGAGGATGTGTTCTTCGTGACCGCCTCCATCTGGTGGTGAACCGCTGAGACCAAGCGAGAACGGTCGAGCCATGTGGCTCGACCGTTTTCATTTTGTCGCGTACGTGCCTGGTCAACGGGGCACGAACGCGTGCTGCTCAGTAGGACGACAGGCGGCTCTTGATCAGGTTCCCAAACTCGGAGGGTACCGCCGCCTGCAAGCCCTGCTCGGCCGAGCCTTGAGGGGCCAGCAGCGCAGGGAAGCTGCAGTCGGAGGGAAACCACGCCCACGCCACCCAACCGACGCCGAGCTGATCGGCGCGATCCAGCACCTGGCCGGAGAAGCTGTTGAGGCGTCCGCAGTCGGGGGGTTGCTGGTCGTAGCCGAACTCCGTGATCATGACAGGGTAGTTCGTGGTGGCGAAAGTCCAAGCCCGGTCCCAGTCGTCCGGTTGCTTTTGCTCGTAGTCGTAGATGTGTGACACGTAGATGATATTCGTGCCGTAAACCGGCTCCACCTGCAGGCAAACCAGATCATAGGCCCAATTGCGGCCGCCAATCAGCACAATGTTCGGGGCGCCAGTGCCACGCACGGCATCGTACAAGGCCTGCATTCCGACAGCTTCGAAGGCGCCCTCGGCGTCCGACACGCTGCCGCCATTGAGCCACTGGCCGCAGGTGAGCGTCTTTGGCTCGTTGTAGAGCTCGAACATGACCTTCGGATCATCTTTGAAGCGCGTCGCTACCTGGGTCCAGAACGTGAGCGAGCGCTGGTCCGCCATTGGCTGTTGCGCGGGCTCCGCTTTGCCGCCGCGATCTGACCAATGCAGGTCCAAAATTACCGCCAGGCCTGCTTGCTTGGCCCAGTCCACGGTTTGCGCAACGCGGTCCTGGTAGGCGCCTCCCTCCAGCCAGAAGCTTTGGTTCAGAGCCAGACGCGTGACGTTGGCGCCCCAGCTCTTCATGTTAGTGAAGTCCTGGGCGCTCAAGCCTTGGCCGTTGCGGTCCCACTCGAGTGAGGGCCGGGCGATCCCACGAAACACGACAGGATTGTCGTTTGAGTCCAAGACCTGGTTGCCTGAAGTGTAGTACCCGCCCGCGAGCGGTCGGATGGGTTCGGGTGGTGGGCGCTCTTGCTTGTCAGGCAGCGGCGCGATCGGGTCGCTCATGTTATGCGGCGGTGCGTCATCCGCGGAGTCATCGCTGATCGGCTGAGCGCCGTCGCCGGGAGGTTGGGCGTTGCCATCTCCCGGAAGATTGTTGGTGTCTCCCGTGGGGGCCCCCGCTGAAGGTCCTACGGTGCCGGGCGCCGGATTGGAGCTGCCGCCGAGATCAAACACCACTGGCTCCCCATCGCCTTCGCTGCCTTGGGCGCAGGCAGTCGCGAGGGCACAGCAGGACGACCAAATGAACTTGTAAGAGCTTCTCATGAGTGCAGCACAGACGATGTCATGAGTTACGCTGTGCGGCATGTGGTTTAAGATCGACGCGATCTGCGGCTTCGGCGGGATAACCGGGGGCTGTTCAATAATGACCACATTGTTCCATGCAAATGGCGCCGTCGGTCAGCGCGAGTGATCGCCCGGATCACACCCGTTTCGGAGCGAATCGCTGGCGCCCACGCGCGGAGTCGTTTAGTTGGGCCAATCCGCCGCGGCTAGGCGTCCCAAGCCGTTATAGTCACGCCCCCAATTCAACCCGCACTGATACGCGTAAACGCTGGAGTAAACATGAACACCAAGGCAAAGCTTTTCTCGAACGGGCTTTACACCACCGCTGGCCTCGCGGCTTTGGCTGCCGCCGCCTGCTCACCTCCGGTTAACTCCCCGGAAATGGCTCAGACCGAGGAGGGACGCCCCTGCGGTCCCGAGCAGATGATCGAAGATGGGGAGGATAACAACAACCAGGTGATCGTTCAGGACGGCCGCAGCGGCTACATCTACACCTACATCGACAATGAGGGCACGACTGTCACCCCCAAGGCCGGCTCTGACGGAGGCGTGTTCGAGATGAGTCCCGGTGGAGTCAACGGCTCTGGTTACGCGATGCGTATGCACGGCAGCGTCGGCAATGCCAACATCGTGTTCGCGGGCATGGGTCTCAACCTGACCGACCCGAAAGACACCTATGATGCGACGCGCTTCAAGGGAGTCTCCTTCTACGCCAAGCGTGGTGAGGGCACGACGCCCCGCGTGCGTTTCAAGATGCCGGACGTCAACACTGACCCTCAGGGTGAGGTTTGTGGCAACTGCTACAACGACTTCGGACTGGACATCAAACTCAGCACTGACTGGCAGAAGTTTACGATCCCGTTCAGCAAGTTGAAGCAAGAGCAGGGATGGGGCACCCCTCGCCCCGGTTCTCTGAGTGCCGACAAAGTGTACGCGATCCAGTTCCAGGTGAAGGAAGCCGGCGCGACCTATGATATCTGGGTAGACGACATTGCGTTCACCGGTTGCGCAGGGGCAGCGGCCCAATAATCGGCTTGGTTCATCTCCCGGTGATTGAGGTTTGAGTGGTTAACAGTAGCGGTTCAATTGAACACCATGCAGGGCGCCGCGTTCGTTTGAGCGCGGCGCTAATTGTGAGTGCCTTGGCCGGCTTGAGCGCTTGCAAGAGTCAGAGCACGGCGAATCAACCGGTTGTGGCTCAGCCGGCTTCGGTGCCCAAAACCGGAGGGGAGGTGGCTAAGCCGCCGCCGCCGCCACAGAACCCACAGCCGCCGAACGCCAAGACCGGCAATCAGAACGTCGACCGATTCTTGGAGCTGTGGACGGACATTCACGACCTCAAGAACGGCTACTTCAGCCCCGAGGGGATCCCGTACCACTCGGTCGAAACGCTGATCGTCGAGGCTCCAGATCATGGTCATGAGACCACCTCCGAGGCGTACAGCTATTGGATCTGGCTCGAAGCCATGTACGGCAAGGTGACGAAGGACTGGAGTCACCTCGACCGTGCGTGGAAGAACATGGAGTACTACATCATCCCGCAAAAGGCGGATCAACCGACGAACAGCGGGTACAATCCCGGCAAGCCGTCGACCTATGCCGAAGAACGGGATCTGCCGGAACAGTATCCGGTTCCATTGGTTGGTGCAGTGCAGATCGGCAAGGACCCAATCTTCGCCGAGCTCAAGCAGACTTATGGCACCAATGACGTCTACGCCATGCACTGGCTTTTGGACGTCGACAATTTCTACGGCTTCGGCAATCGCGGCGATGGCAGCAGCCGCGCTTCGTACATCAACACCTTCCAGCGCGGTCCTCAGGAGTCCGTTTGGGAAACCGTGCCTCAGCCTTCGTGGGACGAGTTCAAATTTGGCGGTCCCAACGGCTATTTGGACATCTTCCAGGAAGCTCCGAACTACGCCAAGCAGTGGAAGTACACCAACGCACCGGACGCGGACGCCCGCGCGATTCAAGCGCTGCACTGGGCTCACGAATGGGCCAAGGAGCAGGGGGGCAGCCCCGTCGTCGATGAGCTCCTGCCCAAGGGCGCGATGATGGGTGACTACATCCGCTACGCGTTCTTCGACAAGTACTTCAAGCAGATGGCCTGCGACACTCCCGACTGTCCTCCCGCTGCGGATCCTCGTGGGGCGGCTCACTACTTGATCTCCTGGTATTTCGCCTGGGGTGGTGCAGCGCCGGGTTCCGGCAACTGGGCTTGGCGAATTGGCTCCAGCCACAACCACTCGGGCTATCAAAACCCGATGGCCGCCTACGCACTGGGTTTCAACGAAGCGTTGGCGCCCAAGTCACCCAACGGCGTGCGGGATTGGAAGGTCAGCCTGGCACGACAGATCCACTTCTACCGCTGGCTGCAGAGCCGCGAAGGGGGCATTGCGGGTGGAGCCACCAATAGTTGGAAGGGACGTTATCTCACTCCCCCGGCGGACCTCCCGCGGTTCTACGGCATGGCCTATGACGAGTCGCCTGTTTTCCAGGATCCACCGAGCAATGACTGGTTTGGTTTCCAGGTCTGGTCGATGCAACGCGTGGCTGAATACTACTACGCGACGGGTGACAAGAACGCAGAGGTCCTGCTGGACCGTTGGGTTGCTTGGGCAATGAAGCACACCAAGCTGAAGGGCAATGAGGGCTACCAGATCCCAGCCGTGCTGCGCTGGTCCGGAAAACCATCACAAAGCTGGACTCAGGGCACCGCCAAGACCGCGTTCGACCCGAACGACGCGAACTACAACAAGACCCTCAAGGTCGATGTTATCGCTTCCAGCGATGACGTGGGCACCACCGCTGCCTACGTGCACACGCTCACCTTCTACGCCGCTCGCAAGAAGGACGTCAAAGTGCAAGAGATGTGTCGAGAGCTGCTCGACCGCATGTGGAAGCTATATCGGGACGAAAAGGGCGTGGCGAGCCCAGAAGTGCGGAAGGACTTCAAACGCTTCAACCAAAAAGTGTACGTTCCCAGTAGCTACACGGGCAGCATGCCAAACGGTGACGTGGTCGATCAAAACGCCACCTTCCTCAGCTTACGTAGCAATTTCAAGAAAGATCCAGATTGGGGTAAGGTTCAGGCCTACCTCGATGGGGGCGAGCCCCCCGAGTTTGTTTATCACCGCTTCTGGGCTCAGGCGCACATCGCCTTGGCCTATGCGACCTACGGATGGTTATTCCCATGATGAAGAACACCCCAAAAGTGCTCCGCGCGTGCGGACAGACCCTCATGCTCGGCCTGCTGGTGACGGCGCTCGCGGCTGGTTGCAAGAAGGCCAGTGGCGGCAGCGGATCGAGCTCTGCAGCGCCGGTCGGTAACGTGGCCGCCCCCCCCGGAGGCAACCTGCTCAAGTCGTCGAACTTCGACGACGGTAAGAGCCTGCCTTGGATGGCTTCGTTCACCGCTCCCGCTGCGGGCAATGCCGCAGTGGAAAATGGCGCCTACTGCCTCACCATCGAGAATGCTGGAACCAATCGCTGGGACGCGCAGGTGCGTCATCGCGAGATGACGATCCAACAGGGACACACGTACACGGTTCAGTTTAGAGCCTGGGCTTCCAAGGAAACGAAGGCATACCCCAAGGTCGGCATGGCTGGACCACCCTACCAAGAGTACTTCGGCAAGGTGATCACCATTGGCACGACGCCGCAGGTCTACCAAGCCAAGTTCGAGGTGGGAAAGCCGGATGATCCGACGGCTGAGTTCGCGTTCCATCTGGGCGGTGGCCTGGCCAAGGGCGGCACTCCGCTGCAGGTGTGCTTTGACGACATGTTCCTGACGGATCCGCAGTTCACCCCTCCGCCGCCCGAAGAGGTCGCCGAAGCTCCCAACGTTCGCGTCAACCAGGTGGGCTACCTCCCAGGCTTGGCAAAAATCGCGACCGTCAAGACTGAGGCCACGTCACCGCTGCCGTTTGAGGTAGTGGACGCCTCGGGCAAGAGCGTGCTCAAGGGCGAAACGACCGTTTTCGGTAACGACCAATATTCAGGCGACCACGTGCATCAGGCAGACTTCTCGGAGTTGAAGACGCCGGGCAAGGGCTACGTGGTCAAGGTTGGTTCAGATTCAAGCGACCCGTTCGATATCGACAAGGGCTTGTACGCTCAGATGAAGTACGACGCGCTGAATTACTTCTACCAGAATCGCTCCGGCATCGAGATCAAGATGCCGTTCGCCAAGGACAAGCAATGGACGCGCCCGGCAGGGCACAAGCCAGACATGGCGAGCTGCACTCCGGAAAGTACTCTGAAGAAGACCGGTTGGGATCTGAACCTGAAGTGCGATTACAAGCTCGATGTGACTGGCGGTTGGTATGACGCTGGTGATCACGGCAAATACGTGGTCAACGGTGGCATCAGCCTATGGACCATGCTCAACCAGTACGAGCGAGCCAAAGCTGCCGGCAAGGTTGCGGACTTCGGCGATAAGAAACTGAACATTCCGGAGAGTGGCAACGGTGTCGCTGACATTCTGGACGAGGCGCGCTGGCAGATGGAGTTCATGCTGCGCATGCAGGTGCCGGATGGAAAGCCGCTCGCCGGCATGGTGCACCACAAGATGCATGACGAGGCTTGGACCGCGCTGGGCTTGCCTCCGCACGAGGACCAAATGCCGCGCTTTTTGCGTCCTCCGTCGACGGCGGCGACGCTCAACCTCGCCGCTAACGGCGCGCAGTGCGCTCGCATCTGGGCCAACATCGATCGCAAGTTCTCGCAGCGCTGCCTCGCCGCGGCCGAGAAGGCTTGGGCAGCAGCGCAGAAGAATCCAAAGGTCTTCGCTCCCAGTGGCGACAACCAGGACGGTGGCGGACCTTATGACGACACCTACGTCCAGGATGAGTTCTATTGGGCGGCCGCTGAGTTGTTCGCTACCACGGGCAAGGGCACATACAAGAGCGCGATGACCAGCAACCCGCACCACACTCAGTTCAAGAGTGGTGGCGGCACCGAGTCGCTCATGACCTGGCAGGTGACGGACGCGCTCGGCGCCATCACCTTGGCGACGGTCAAGAAGGACGAAGCGCAACGTAAGCGCATTGTCGAGATCGCCGACAAGTACCTCGATGCTGCCAGCAAGGGCGGCTACCGCCCCCCGTTCTTGCCGAATGGCGCGGAATACCCATGGGGTTCGAACAGCTTCGTGCTGAACAACATGGTCGTGCTTGGGTTGGCTCACGAGTACACCAAGGATGACAAGTACCTGAACGGAGTGGTTGACGGCCTCGACTACATTCTTGGGCGCAACGGTATGGGTCAGTCGTACGTCACCGGCTGGGGGGAGCGTCCGCTACTCCATCCGCACCATCGCTTTTGGGCGAAGCAGATCAGTGACGCATTTCCGTCGGCTCCTCCTGGAGCCGTATCTGGCGGGCCGAACTCGGGCCTTCAAGACCCGTACGTTCAGGCTGCGGGTCTGAAGGGCTGCGAGCCACAGAAGTGCTTCCTCGATCACATCGAGGCGTGGTCCACCAACGAAATCACCATCAACTGGAATGCCCCCCTAGCTTGGGCGCTCGCCTACTTGGACGAAAAGTCCAAGTAGTAGCCCCCAGCATTCCATCACACAGCCCCCAAAGTCCGCGCAGCTTCTGGCTGCGCGGCCTCAGAGTTGCCGCTCGCGGCGCAAAACAGGAGCCTTCATGTCATTCGGTCATTTTGACGATGCACGGCGTGAGTACGTCATCACTACGCCCAAGACGCCGTATCCTTGGATCAACTACCTGGGGGCTGAACAGTTCTTCGGCATCATCTCCCACCAGGCCGCTGGCTACTGTTTCTACCGGGATGCTCGGCTGCGCCGCTTGACGCGCTTTCGCTACAACAACGTGCCGGCAGATGCGGGGGGGCGCTACTTCTACATCCATGAGGATGGGGACGTGTGGTCGCCCTCGTTCATGCCCGTCAAGGCCCAGCTCGATTCCTTCGAGTGCCGGCACGGCATGGGATATACGCGCATCACGGGTAGCCGTAACGGCATTGAGGCCAGCTGCCTGTTCATGGTGCCGGTCAGCGCCAACTGCGAACTGCACCACGTGCGCATCACGAACAACAGCGACCGCGCCCGCTCGATGAAGTTGTTCAGCTTTGTCGAGTTCTGCCTGTGGAACGCCCAGGACGACGCCACCAACCTGCAGCGAAACTTCAGCACGGGTGAAGTCGAGGTCGTCGGGAGCACGATCTATCACAAGACCGAGTACCGAGAGCGTCGCGATCACTTCGCGTTCTACCATGTCAACGCTGAGCTAGCCGGCTTCGATACCGACCGCGAAAGCTTCGTTGGTTTGTACAACGGCTACGGCGAAGCTGACGTCCCCAGCGCAGGAACGCCCAAGAATAGTGTGGCGAGTGGTTGGGCGCCGGTTGGCTCTCACTGCCTGGCGGTCGAACTGAAGCCGGGGGAAAGCAAGACGTTCACGTTCATCCTCGGTTACATCGAAAACCCAGAAGAAGAGAAATGGGAAGCCGCCGGCGTGATCAACAAGCGCCGCGCCCAGGAGATGATCGCGCAGTTTGACTCAGACGCGAAGCTGGAGAAAGCAGAAGCTGAGCTGCGTGCCAAGTGGGACGGCCTGCTGGGGATCTACGAAGTGGATTCGCCAGATGAGAAGCTGAACCGCATGGTGAACATCTGGAACCCATACCAGTGTATGGTCACGTTCAACATGTCGCGCAGCGCCTCGTATTTCGAGACGGGCATCGGGCGCGGTATGGGCTTCCGTGACTCCAACCAAGATCTGCTCGGTTTTGTCCATCAGGTTCCGGAGCGAGCGCGTGAACGCATCATTGACATCGCGTCGACCCAATTCCCCGACGGCAGTGCCTACCACCAGTACCAGCCGTTGACCAAACGCGGAAACAACGACATCGGGAGCGGTTTCAACGACGACCCGCTGTGGCTGATTCTGGGCGTTTCTGCCTATATCAAAGAAACCGGTGACTTCAGTATCTTGGATGAGCAGGTCCCGTTCGACAATGACGAGAGCAATCAGGCTTCATTGATGGAGCACTTGAAGCGCTCGTTCGATCACGTGTTGAACAATCTGGGGCCGCATGAGCTGCCGCTGATCGGACGTGCGGATTGGAACGATTGCCTCAACCTGAACTGCTTCAGCCGTACGCCAGACGAATCCTATCAAACGACCGCTAACCAAGAGGGCCGCACCGCCGAGTCCATCTTCATCGCCGGCATGTTCTGCCATATCGGGCCGATGTACGCGGAGCTGGTTGAAAAGCGCGGGGATGCTGCGGAGGCTGGTCGCGCCAAAGCCGCCATCCAGAAGATGCACGATACCGTGCTAGAGCACGGCTGGGACGGCGAGTGGTTCTTGCGGGCCTACGACTACTTTGGGAACAAAGTTGGCAGCAATGAGTGCGAGGAAGGCAAGATCTACATCGAGCCGCAGGGCTACTGCGTGATGGCCGGCATCGGCAAAGAAACAGGGCAGGCCATCAAGGCCCTGGATGCCGTCAAGGAGCGACTGGACACCAAGTACGGCATCGTACTGGTGAACCCAGCCTACACGAAGTACCACGTCGAACTCGGTGAGATCTCGTCATACCCGCCGGGCTACAAAGAGAACGCAGGCATTTTCTGCCACAACAATCCTTGGGTGATGATCGCTGAAACGGTCGTCGGGCGCCCCGAACGAGCGTTTGAGTATTACAAGAAGATCACGCCAGCCTATCTTGAGGATATCAGCGAGATCCATCGCACTGAGCCGTACGTGTATTCTCAGATGATCGCTGGCAAAGATGCCGAGCGTCACGGTGAAGCCAAGAACTCGTGGTTGACCGGCACTGCTGCGTGGAACTTCGTGGCTGCGTCGCAGTACTTGTTAGGCGTTCGGCCTGAGCTCGATGGCTTGTGCGTGCAGCCTTGCCTGCCCAAAGACATCCCGACGTTCACTGTAACGCGCAAGTGCCGCGGAGCGACATACGTCATCCAGGTGAAGAACTCAGGCAGCGGCGGTGCCGCGCGCTTGACGGTCGACGGCAAAGCCATCGACGGCACTCTGGTGCCCTATGCTCCAGCGGGGAGCACCGTGCAAGTCAGCTGCGAGGTGTAACGCACTCGGAGCGGAGACCTTGGGAAAGGTCTCCGCCTCCGCCGCACCCACGCGCTCAGCGTCTAGCTAGAGGCTAGGTGTGGCGGCGGCTCAGCGCCTCTAGAGCCCCAAGTAGTAGCTGAGCTGGGCTCCCAGAGCCTGGCCTGTCTCTGGCATCAGGATCATGAACTTGCCCTCGAGATCCACGCCGTGGGTCTTACCGAAAGGCACCATCAGGCCCAGCCCAGCGGCACCGAAACCGGTTCCGGCGCGGCGCCAAGCTTCGATGTTGGCTTGGGTGCAAGTGGTGTCAGCGGGGTTGGGGCAGTCCACCGGGTTCTGTTTGCGGGGCTCCACGATGGGCGTCACGACCTTGGCGTCCACCTGGGCGATGCCACCGCTGAGCGTGAAGTGCGGACGCACCACGCTATCTTGGCCTGCCATCCAAAATCCGAGACGGCCTTCTGCATGCAGCGGTAGAAATGCCGGGTTCGAGAGCTCGCGCTCGCGCGTCACCGGCACGCCCGTGGCAGGATCGAGCGTCTCAAAAGCTTCAAAGGTCTTGAGCTGCGGACCACCGTTGAAGGCGAAACCCGCCCGTATGCCGAGCGTCAACCACTCGAGGGCTGCAAAATCGTAGCCCAGCATGACACGCATGGTGCCGGGGACAATCCCACTTTGTACCTCGCCACGTCCGCGCCCATCCGGTAACCCAGGCTCGCCGTGCGACGGGTTCCGGTAGGTGCCGTCACCGTAGAAGCACTCCCAACCTTCGGCGCGATTGGTGCTGCACACATCTGCTCCAGCCGGCATGAGAACGAAGTCGGACTGGAACGACAAGCTGAGCCAATGGCGTTTGAAACTCCCTTTGGGTTCCTCGGGCTCCTCGGGTTCTTCTTCGCCGGCGCCCCATTCGCCCAAACCGCATCCAGGGAAGTCTGGAGGGCAGTCGCTGGACGTCTCTTGCACCTCGCACTGCTGTGGTGGTTCCTTGCCAGGCAGGCTCGGGGGATCGCCGTCCAGTTCATCCTTGATCAGAACGACCACCGGCTCATCTTCGCTACCGACGCGTCCGACGCCGGTGCCTTCTTCGTCGTACGCAACGATGTAGTACTGGAACTCCCCGGTAGTGGCGCCGACGTCAGAGCACTTCGTCTCTCCGCCGAAGCCGTCGGGGAGCTTGCTCAAGTCCAGCGGTTTGAAGCGGGGCATGCCGAAGCCACGAATGAAGGCGGTGACGTTGCTCACGTCTTCGCCTGGCTTCACCCCAACGAACAGTGGGAGCGGCGTGTTGACGACCTGCTCAGTCGGTGGGTCGTGGGTGATGGCGCCGTTGGCGTCTGGGCCGTCGACCGCCGCTGCGGGTTCGTCGGGCTCATCAGCGGGCTCTGGCGCGACGCCGGAGGCCGCCTGTTTTCGCGCTTCCTCGAAAGCGGACTCCACTTCAGGACTCGACAGGTCGGGATCGAGCGCAATCGACGAGTCGCGTTGGAGGGCGTTGATGAAGGCGTTGATGCCCCCCTCTCGGTCTTGTTTGCCCGCGACCAAAACGACGCCAAGGTCTCGGTACATTTGTGCTGTCACCGATTTACTGCAGCCTGACTCGCACAAGCTGACGGCTTCTTTGAGCTTCGCTTCTGCCGCATCGAATCGGAGATTCAAGTAGTCATCGAACAGAGCTTTCTCGGATAGCGCCTTGGCTTTCGAATCGTTCTGGGCACTTGCGGTTGCAGAGAACAACGCTAAGCCGCCAATGACCGAGAAAAACAGGGTTGCGCGTGGCCGAAACGCGGAAAGGGACAAGTCGAGTAAGCAGCGGGAATTTCTGATGGTCACCATTACCTCGCTCAAGAGCCGCACCCGCACTCCGCGCTGCAGCAATCAGCGTTGCCCTGTTACCATCTTTGGGGGCGGCTTGGCCACTCCCCGGCGACTCTCTACCTCGTGGTTTTTGCTTAGAAAGCTCGGGCAATTCCCGCCTTGAGGCCGGGCGCGAAGCCATACTCCGGAAAATGCACGGCGAGGCGGCCCTCCGCGCTCAGGTCAAATCCGCCTCCGACTGGGATTAACGCACCCAGCGAAAGTCCCAGGAACGCTGGTCCTGGATTCGTCCACGCTTCCAGCTCCGTCTCCGGCGTTTCACCAGTGACCGGGTCCTGCGTGCTGGGCTCATATACCACGAGGCTTTGAAAGGCCGCGGACTGGGCCAACCCCCCCGCAAGGCCTACGAAAGGAGCGAACCCACCGGCAGCCGGGTCGCCGAAGTAGTAGTTGCCGCGTGCTTCGATATGTATCGGTGACAGTTGTGCGGGAACATTACGATAGCCGAACGCCCATCCCAACCCGATACCGATGCCAAGCCGCTGGCTGAGCCTCCGCTCGTAGTTCAGAAGCAGCCGACCAGTGGCAGTGGCGAAGCCTGAAGAAATCTCGTTGCCGGCGAAGTCGATGCTGCTGTCATCAGGCGCGAAAGGTTCCGTATCGTAGTAAACGCCGTCGCCATAGTAACAGTCGTAGCTACTGCCACCAGAACACGCCGCCCGGCTCGACTTCAGAATCAAGAAATCCTGTTGGAAACTGAGCGAGACCAGGTGGATGCCTCGATGTTCATTACTAGCTGATAGTTGTGACTCACCCACCTGAGCACTGGCCGCTGCCGAGCCGGAGTCAGCCAGGGCCGTGTGGCCGAGGATTTGGGTTACCAGTAACAAAACCAGAACGCGTGAGATGGTGAAAATAGCGGGAAGCGCGGGACCTTGGTGCACGTCGCAGCAATATCAGGCTCGAGACAGTCGCTCCACGGCAAGCCGCGTGCCCGTGTCCGCGATACGCTGGATCGCGCCCCAAAATAGGCCTACATGCTGTCGACGGACGGATCCTATGCCCCTGGTAAATCTTTCGGCGGTTCGGCGGCGATCCGACTGATCCCTGGGCCAGCGCGGCGTTTCGGAAAGTGTCGCCGAGGGTGTCGCGTCCTGGCCTCGGCTTAGTGCACTCGTATACTGAGCGGGCGTTAACCACGGAAAGTTCACAGAAGGCTTTGTTCATGCTCAATCGATCGAATCTCTGCGGATCAATGGCCCTGACCCTTGCGGCGGTAGCCATTGCGTGCAGTTCACCTGACACTCAGGCGGGGCGGTCAAGCGTTGTGACCAATGACAACACTGGCGGAGCTGATGACGGTGCCTTCATCGAACCCGAAACGCCCATCCCAGACGACAACGACCAAGCCCTGTTGGAAGGTGGCGAGTCGACCAGCGGCGGCGCCATGGGAAATGGCGACTTGGTCGATGGCATGGTGTGCAACGCCAAAGATGTCGCATTCGAGAAGGTCATTCCGACGGTGATGATCCTGGTCGACCGTTCGAGCAGCATGTTCGACTTTCCTTACGGGACCGAGCAGAGCCGCTGGGAACCGATGCGGCAGGCGGTGCTCACGCTCGAGGCGTTCACTGAAGACGTGGCGTTTTCTTTCGTGACGTACACGGCCATCGGTGGTGAAGCCCAATGTCCGACATACGAGAACATGGCGATGGTGCCCACGATCGGCAACTTCGAGGAAATCAAGGGCGCGCTCAAAGACGCGATGACGGCGCGCCCGCCCGCCAAGGGCGAAACCCCCACCGGTGAAGCCATCGCTGCGGCGGTGGACACGTTGGCGGCAGTCCCCTCAGACGGCCCCAAGTACTTGCTGGTGATCACGGACGGCGAACCCGACACTTGCTCCGTGCGCGACCCTCAGTGCGGGCAAGATTGGTCGATCGCTTCTGCGCAAGCAGCTTACGAGCAGGGAATTCTGACCTACGTGGTTGGCATCAGCGAGGACGTGAAAGACAACTTCTTGAACGACTTGGCGCATGCGGGGCAGGGGCTACCCGTGCCCGAGCCGCCGTTTGAAACCTTGGTGGAGTGCAGTGGCGCGCTGCTCGACATCAATACCCAGGCGGGCAACCCGGGATTTGACTACGAACGTTTCGCGGAGACCGCAATGGGCACTTACGACCCGGCGGCCACCTATCAAGGTGAACTGTTCTTCAAGCCCGATAATCTGGAGACCTTCCAGACTCAGTTGGCGACCATCATCGCCGGGGTTCGGACCTGCGCCTTCGAGATGGACACCGCTGTCCGACGCGAGGCCGCGGACCGCGGCGCGGTCGGCCTGGAGCTGACCGACGGCTCCGTGCAACTGCTCGATTATGGCGTGGGTTGGGATCTCAACGCGACGGACGACTCGATCGTGGAAATCATCGGTGAAGCTTGCGACATGATTCAGAATCGCGATGCCGACCTGGTTCAGAGTGTGAAGATCGAGTTCCCGTGTGACGTGCGCGTGCCCAAGATGGCGAAGTAGGCCGGATCAGCGTCGTGGTAGCGCGGCGCGGTCCTGGTCAGCCGCTGCCGGCGCGTTCGCGGCGAGTCGGCGGCTCGCCTCGTTCGAGCCGCTCAACGTAGCGCTGGAAAGCGTCTGGTGCGACGACCAGCAGCTGCGCGCCTGAATCCTCTACCAACGCCTGGATCAGCGAGCTCCCTGCTTCAGGACTCGACAGAGGGCGGATCTTGTTACGGGCGACGGTGCGGATAGACAGCAGGCCACTGACCAGCACAGGCAGCAGCTCTCCTTCGCTGGTTTCCACTTCCAGGACGTAGGTCTTTTGATCGGAACTGGAAGCCGTCTGGAGCAGCTGCGCTAGGTCGACCACGGGGCGTCCGTCCCAGCGATCGCAGCGAGTCATTCGGCGCACATCCAAGGCGCGAAATGCCGTCCTCCTCGGCCCAGTGCCAAACACGGCAAAGGTTTCCGCGCCCTGGTATCCATCTGATTCAAATTGGCTCACCACTGACCCCCTGTCGTTGCTGCAACCGCTCTCCCCACCGCGCGCTATGACAATCGCGCGCGCAGTGAGCGCTCGGTGCGCAACAAAGTCAGGGTGGAGGCAGCCGCAGCTGTTCGACCCTGACCATTGAAATACTTGTAACTGGCTGTTTTCATTGGATGTTATTGGCAAGCTGGTGGCTAGCCGATACCCGCACAAGTTTGATAAGCAGGGGTCATGCCACGAGCAGCACCGTCCCCGCCCTTTGAACAAAAAGCTGGATTCCGCGAGTTGTCATATTGGAGCCTGGGGCCTACACTGCTCGGCAATGGATTTGAGCCCGCGCCCCAGCCTGCTCCTGCTCGCGCTACTTACGTAGCGGGAGAGGACTCGTTGTGGCCAAATCTCAAGCCCTCTCCCGCCGCACTCTCAGCCGGGCGAGGGCGTTCTCAATTTTGTCTTCAAGCGGCTTTGATCTGCGCAGCTGAACCTGTACTGACCGAACCCGATACTGAAGACTGGAGCTGACCCAAATGTCCTCGATGAAAGCCCACAAGTACCGACCATTTCCTGCTGTCGATTTACCCGACCGGCAGTGGCCAGGTCGCACGATTGAAAAAGCACCCATCTGGTGCAGTGTGGATCTTCGCGACGGCAATCAGGCGCTGGTTGAGCCCATGGGCCACGAGCGCAAACGCCGCATGTTCGAGACCTTGGTCGCCCTCGGCTTCAAAGAGATCGAGGTAGGCTTTCCGAGCGCTTCGCAGACCGACTACGACTTCTTGCGTTGGCTGATCGAAGAACAACGCATCCCGGCCGACGTCACTGTCCAGGTGTTGACTCAGGCGCGCGAACACTTGATTGAGCGCACCTTCGAGTCTTTGAAGGGGGCCAAGCGCGCGGTGGTTCACATGTACAACTCCACGTCCACTTTGCAGCGCAAGGTCGTGTTCAATCGCGATCGCAAAGGCATCGTGGAGATTGCTGTGGCTGGCGCCCAGTTGTTGAAGCAAATCGCAGACCGCCACGATACCGAGACCATGTTCGAGTACTCACCTGAAAGCTTCACGGGTACGGAGCTCGATTTCGCCAAAGAGATTTGCGAAGAGGTGATGAACGTCTGGCAGGCGAGTGCCGATAAGCCAGTTATCTTGAATCTGCCTGGCACGGTGGAAATGGCCACCCCCAACGTCTATGCAGACCAGATCGAGTGGTTTGCGCGCAACGTGCAAGGGCGAGACTCTTACATTCTGAGCTTGCACCCGCACAATGACCGCGGCACCAGTGTGGCGGCGGCTGAGCTGGCGTTGATGGCCGGGGCAGATCGCGTGGAAGGCACGTTGTTCGGCAACGGCGAGCGCACCGGCAACGTCGATATCGTGACGTTGGCTCTGAATATGTTCACTCAAGGCGTCGATCCCGAGTTGGAATTGGGGGATATCAAAGGTTTGGTCAAGGCCTTCGAGTTCTGCAATCGCTTGGAGGTAAGTCCGCGACATCCGTACGCCGGGGAACTGGTTTTTACCGCTTTCAGTGGTTCTCACCAGGACGCTATCAAGAAGGGCCTGGCGGCTCGCGATAGCTCCGGTGAGGAGATCTGGGAGGTGCCCTACTTGCCGATTGACCCGGACGACATCGGACGGACCTATGAAGCCGTGATCCGTATCAATAGCCAGTCCGGGAAGGGCGGCGTTGCGTACGTGATGGAAAACGACTTCGGTTTGGTCCTGCCTCGGGCGTTGCAGATCGAGTTCAGCAAGGTAATTCAGCGCATCACGGATGACACTGAGAAAGAACTCTCCCCCGCGGAGATCCTGAGCGCATTTGAAAACGAGTACCTCCAGCAGCAGTCTCCGACCATCAGCTTGGCCGACAATCGCGTGGGCTTGGACACCAAGAACGATGAGCGAGCCATCAGCGTCAACGTCTTGATTGACGGTAAGGTGCGAAGCATCAGTGGTTCAGGCAACGGTCCAATTGACGCGCTGATGAACGCGCTGGATCACGGTTGCGGCATCAATGCGGAAGTGCTCGACTACCACGAACACTCGGTCGGCAAGGGCGCCAAAGCCCGAGCCGTCGCGTATGTCCAGGTGGGGCTCGACGGCCATTCGACGTTCGGAGTCGGAAGGCATGAGAGCATCATCACCGCTTCGGTGATGGCCGTGCTCAGTGCGATCAGTCGTATCCAGAAGCTGCCGAAACCAGTGACTCAAGCCAGCGCTTGAGCCGACCACACCGCAGTGCGGCGGCGTTGACCTGACGCCGCCCGTGCGGGGCCGGTTAGTGAAAGGTGTCCGCCTTTTTGACGGGCCCCACGAGGGTGGTGAGCGTCACACGAGCCACCTCGTCGCCCTTGTCGTCCAATAGACTCACCGGCACCACGTACTCCTGGCGTTGGTTCGTTTCCGGCACTGGGCAATCACAAGTCGCGGTGATCGTGCCGCGCGCCTTCTTCAGGTACTCGATGTTGAGAGACTTCACGATGAAGCGCGCGTCATCCGGCATGGAATAGGCCAGGGCCGAGTTGCCGGTGAGTTCCGCGAGATTGCACAACGCCACGGCGTGCACACTGTCGAGATGGTTTCGAACTTGGCGGCGATCGCGCATCTTGGCCCGCGCATATCCTCGGCGCAGCTCAATCACTTCCGCGTCGATGGTGCCAGTGTACGGAATGACCGTCGAAATGAGGCGGCTGTAGAGCTTGCGACCACCCGGGAGCAGCTTGAGCGCGTCCCAGGCTTTGCGGATCCAGGTCGCAGATTCGGTATTCGTCGGTAAGTGCTTCGTAAGCGACTTTGGCAGATCGAGGGGCACGCGTGAATTGTAGACAAGAGCCGCGCCAGTAGCCAGTGATCGTCGGAAACTTGCGACCGGGGCATTTCGAGGTCAAAACATCCGTATCTTGCAGAGGTTTCGCGGTTCGCGTGAAACCGAATCTTACTTTTTCGAACGCAAGTTGTTCGAACACAGACCGTAGGGGCACTTAGGATGATGGAAAAACCGTTTGTGGGTATTCTGTTCAATTGCTGCAACGTCTATAGCCGCGTCTATCGGGACCGACGGGGGGACTACGTTGGCCGGTGTCCAAAGTGTACGCGCCAGCTGATGTTGTCAGGGGGCCAGACGAAGCCGCCGGCTAATGATCAGCGCAGTCGCTGGGCCAACAGCGGCTAACCAGCGGCGCGCGGATGGCGCCCCCGCAGTCAATGGCAGCTCAGCCCGCGGGGTGACGGGAGCGAGCGCGATGGCGTGAAGCCATCCGCTGCTTCGCGGGCGGCCTGGGCGCGATTGCCCGGATCTGGATGAGTCGACAGCAACTGGGGAGGGGTAGGGCCCGCCTCCGTGGCCATGCGTTCGAAGAATCGAACCATGCCGACCGGAGAGATCCCAGCGTCAATCAGCGCACGCCGACCGATCTCATCGGCCTGGGCCTCTTGGTCTCGATCGTAGGCGGTATTGGCCAGGCCGCCCAGGACGTACGCCGGCGCTTCAATGTCGGTTCCACCGAATATCGCTGACAGCACCGCCATGCCGCCCAGTTGCCGGAGGATGCGCTTGGTGCCATGCCGCTCGCTCACGTGAGCCATCTCGTGGCCGACCACGGCAGCCACCTCATCCCCGGAGTCCGCCTTTCGTAGCAAGCCGAGATTGATGGTGACGAAGCCCCCCGGTAGAGCAAAAGCGTTGACCTCTTCGCTATCCACGACTCGAAACTGAAACTCGAAGGGCGTGTTGAAGTGTGGCGTGAGCGTATCGGCCAACGACTTCACGTAGGCGGCAATTTCTGGGCTCTGGCATTGGCGTTCTGGGGGCGCCAGTTGGTCCCACGAGGCTTTGCCCAGGTGCACGTCGGCGCTTGGCGGAATGAACGCGACCAAAGACTGGGCGAGCATGCCCGCCAGCCAGATCACCAGCAACACCAAGCCCACTGCTCCTCCGACCAGGATCCCGACCTCTGCCCAAACCCGTCGTGTGGAATGCCCAAACCCTTGTGCTGGCTTGTTCGGCTCGTCCGCAGTCATTGGCCTGATAGATCCACAACACGGAAGCGCCCACAACGCATGAGCGCCAGTTTATCGATGCCGCAGCAGCTCTCGCGTTTCCTCCGAAAGGGTCTATCGGGTGGCTGGTTTCGCGCCGTTTTTGCCTGCGCCGGCCCGGGTGCACGCTATGCTTGGCGCTCTTCGCTGCACGCGGCTTTTCGTCGGGTTGCGGCGCGGGGGGTGACGGTCGCGAAGCGGTCGTTCGAATTCTAGTGAGGGAGTCAGGGAGAAGCCGTTTGATGCAACATCAAATTGAACATGGGCCGGCATTCGCCTGGTTGAAGGTGCAACTGGCGGGGGGAGAACAAATCCAGGCGGAAGCGGGGGCCATGGTGCGCCGCAGCACGGACTTGGTGATGGACACCCGCTTGAACGCGGGACGCAACGCCGGTTTCTTCGGCAAGCTATGGGCCATCTTCGTGGCGTTTGTTCGCAAATTTTTGGGTGGCGAAACGATGTTCGTCAACGACTTCCACGGTCCCAACGGTGGAGAAGTCGTGCTGGCCCCTTCGCTCAGCGGTCAAATCATGCATCGCCAACTCGCGGGCGGGCAGAAGCTGTTCGTGCAGACGGGCAGTTATCTGGCGAGTACCGGCACGATCGATACCAAAGTTCGCTGGGGCGGGTTTCGCGCGATGTTTGGCGGCGAGGGGCTGATCTTGCTCGAATGCTCGGGGGATGGTGACTTGTTCGTCAACAGCTATGGGGGCATCGTCCCGGTGCAGGTGAACGGGAAGTTCATCGTGGACACCGGACATATCGTGGCGTTTGACGGCTCGCTGGATTTCAGAGTCAAGAGTGTCGGCGGGGTGAAATCGTTCCTGTTTTCTGGTGAGGGCTTGGTCTGCGAATTCAGCGGGCAGGGCACGGTGTACGTTCAATCAAGGAATCTGAGCGCTTTGGTCGGTTGGTTGACGCCGATGTTGCGCGGCTGAGGGGAGCAACATGCAGTACGAGATCCAATATCAACCAGCTCATTCGCTCGCCATTGCCCATCTGGAGCCCAACGAAAGCGTCCGGGCGGAGGCGTCGGCGATGGTCAGCATGACCAGTAACATCGGCGTTCAGACTCAAGGCCCGGGCAAGGGCGCGGGGGGGCTGTTCAAGGGCCTGAAGCGCGCATTTCTGGGTGGGGAGAGTTTCTTTACCAACGTGTTCACTGCGCAAGGGGGGCAGGGGCATGTGGCTTTGGCTCCGCAACTCTGTGGGGACATGGTGGTTCACCATCTCGACCAGAGCCATCAACTATTGATTCAGGGGTCGAGTTACGTGTCGGCGCCGGACAGCGTTCAACTGGACACCAAGTTCCAGGGCTTCAAGGGCTTCTTCTCTGGTGAGTCACTGTTTTTCTTGGCGGCTAGCGGCTGGGGGCCCGTCCTGCTCAATGCCTTCGGCGCGATAGAAACGTTGGATATCAACGGTGAGGTGATCGTTGATACTGGTCATCTGGTGGCGTTCACCAGCGGCATTGAATACCAAGTGTCCAAGGCGTCCGCGGGTTGGATTGCCAGCTACCTGAGCGGAGAGGGGCTCGTGCTGCGAATGTACGGCCAGGGGCGCATCTACGTTCAAAGTCGTAACCCTAACGAGTACGGCCGCGCCGTCGGCTCCAAGCTCCCACCACGTTCCAGCTGAGCGAAAGTAGAGGACAGCAACGATGCAGTACGGAATTTTGGATGCGCCTGACTTTGCCATGCTGAAAGTCACCCTGGATCAAGCTGGCGAGAAGATCGTCGCGGAGTCTGGGGCGATGGTGGCGATGGGACCGGAGATCGAGATTGAGACCAATATGCGCGGCGGCTTGCTCGCCGCTGCCAAGCGCAAGATGCTGGGTGGGGAGTCGATCTTTCAGAACACGTTCACCGCGAAGGCTCCCGGTCAGGAGTTGTACTTGGCGGCCCCCCCAGAGGGGGATATGCGGGCGCTTGAACTTGGGCCGGGGCAGGAGTTTTTTCTGCAGAGCGGCGCCTACGTGGCTCACATTGGTGATCAGCTACAGCTGGACACCAAGTGGGGCGGAGTGAAGTCGTTCTTCAGCGGCGTCGGCTTCTTCATGCTCAAGGTTGTCGGCCCCGGCACGCTGTTCTACGCGACGTACGGCGCCATCCATGAGGTCAACGTTCAGCAGAGCTACAGTTGCGACACTGGGCACATCGTTGGCTTCACGCCGGGATTGACCTACAACATTCGGAAATTCGGCGGCTTCAAAGGATTGTTCTTCAGCGGCGAGGGGTTGATTTGCGACTTTCAGGGACACGGCCAGCTGATGCTACAGACCAGAAACCCCAGTAGCCTCGCCGGGTTCTTGCATCCGTTTCGTCCAGTCAAGGCGCGCAACTGAGTTGCGGAGGTCTCCGGCGCAGCGTTTGCTCGGCGTGCCGGAGACCGCACAGCTTGGTTCAGCCGTAGATTTGCTCGGCCAGGTAGGCTTGTTTGCCCAGCTCCTTGACCTGGTGCAGCTGCGCCTCGTGCCAATCAATCGACTCTTCTTCTTCTTTCAAGATGCGTTCGAGCAATTCACGGCTGCCGTTGTCTGCCTTGGCGACGGCAAGCGCGATGGCCTTGTTCAGTCTTTCCACGGCATCGAGCTCGAGCTGCAGATCCAATTCATGCTGCTCTATCGCATCTTCGCCCACGCGCACGGGCGAGTAGCGTTGCATGTTGGGTACGCCGTCCAGAAACAGGATGCGCTCGATCACTTCATCGGCGTGTTTCATCTCTTCGATCGATTCTTCACGCTTCTTTTGGGAAAGCTTTTGGTAGCCCCAATTCTCACACATCTTGTGGTGGATGAAGTACTGATTGATGGCGGTTAGTTCCGCTGTCAGGACTTCGTTCAATGCGTCGACGATTTCCGCGTTGCCTTTCATCGTTCCTCTTTTCAAACAAGCTGGTGCTGCTGGCCAAAGGCCGCAGGAGCGAACGGGGCGCTCCGGGTTCCGGGTTCCAGGGCGCCGAGCACCCTTTGATGCATCAGGCTATTTGGCGTAGCCCGAGGGGTCCAGCCTGGTCCGTGATCAGGCATGGCGTTATCAATTTGGTGGGCCGGCACGGCGAAGGTTGGAGCAAGCGTCGAATCCAGCTTTCAATAGCGGCGGCCGGAGCCGCGCGTGGCTGAACAGAGTGGGGGTATTTCGGGGCCCCAGATGTGCCGGATCAGGGCTGAAACACTGAAAATGAAAGTCATCTCTAAGTACCTGAGGGCCAAAATGCCTGCAAAGTGACGCGCTGCTATTGAATTTCACTTTCAACAGGCTAGATTCAAGTTCACCGCGGGCTGAGAGCCCAGGTTGATGAAATCATGCTTGTTTGTCACTGCCGTCGCGTCTCTGACCGTGAAATCCGCGCCGTCGTCCGTCAGGGCTCCACGAGTGTGCGCGATGTGTGCAAAGCCTCGGGGGCCGGTACCTGCTGCGGCGGGTGCATGCCTGCCGTGAAGAACATCGTGCAGGAAGAAGGCAAGCGGGCTTTGCCCGTGTCAGGCAATCGCTTGGCCGCTAGCGGCATCTTTCGCTAGAGCGGCGGAGGCGGAACGTTCGTTCGCCTGCGGGAGAGCTCACGTAGGCCAGCGCGATGCCTCAAGCGCGCGTTGTCGTGAGCGAGTTGTGGAGCTAGCTTGCCGTCATGCCAGCCATTCAAACCATCTCGCCCGTTGATGGGCAGGTGCTCGTCGAACGTCCGCTCATCGAAAGTTCCCAAATCGGCCCGATGGTGACGGCCGCCCGCGTCGCTCAACGAGGCTGGGCGCAGCAATCATTGTTGGAAAGGGCGCGCTATCTTTCGGCTTTCGTGGACGCCATGCTTGGCCGCAAGGACGAGATCGCGCGCGAGCTGACGCTGCAAATGGGCCGTCCAATTTCTCAAAGCCCCGGAGAGCTGCGCGGCTTCGAAGAACGGGCGCGTCACATGATAGCGATTGCAGCGACGAGCTTGCGGTCGGTCGAGCCCGAAGAAAAAGCCGGCTTCACCCGCTACATCGAACGCGTGCCACTCGGCGTTGTCTTGACCGTGGCGCCCTGGAACTACCCGTATCTGACGGCCGTCAACTCGGTCGTGCCGGCCCTGATGGCGGGCAACGCGGTGATCCTCAAACACTCGGCACAGACTCCACTGTGCGCCGAACGCTTTCAGCAAGCCTTCGAAGCGGCAGGTTTGCCTGAGGACCTATTTCAAGTCGTGCACTGTTCGCACGAGCAAACCGCGCAACTCATTGCCCATCCAGAAGTCGACTTCGTGGCGTTCACGGGCTCTGTTGACGGCGGACATGCAGTGCAGCGGGCTGCCGCTGGGCGCTTCATCGCCACCGGTTTGGAGCTAGGGGGCAAGGACCCGGCCTACGTCCGCGAGGATGCCGACCTCGACTTCGCAGTGGAGAACCTAGTGGATGGGGCGTTTTTCAATTCCGGGCAGAGCTGCTGCGGTATCGAGCGGATCTACGTGCATCACTCCTTGTTCAAACCGTTCGTCGATGGCGTCGTCGATTTGGTCAAGCAGTATCGTTTGGGCAACCCGCTGGAGGCCGATACCAACCTGGGGCCGGTCGTCAAAGCCAGTGCCGCTGCGTTCGTGCAAGATCAGGTCAAGGAAGCCGTTTCGCGAGGGGCGCGGACGTTGATCGAACCCACGCTGTTTTCCGCTCATCGCGACGGCACTCCGTACTTGGCGCCGCAGGTTTTGGTGGACGTCGATCACTCGATGCGAGTGATGACTGAGGAGAGCTTCGGACCTGTGGTGGGCATCATGGCCGTGGATGATGACCAGCAGGCGGTGCAGCTGATGAATGACAGCCGCTACGGGCTGACGGCTTCCGTGTGGACGCGCGACGAGGCCGTGGCGCGCGCCCTAGGCAGTCAGGTCGAAACGGGCACTTGGTTCATGAACCGTTGCGACTACTTGGATCCGGCGCTCGCCTGGACCGGAGTCAAAGACTCCGGGCGCGGTTGCACGCTATCTCGCGTGGGCTACGAATCGCTCACACGCCCCAAATCATTTCATTTGCGCCTAGCTCGATAGGAGCTGGCGCTTCCCTGTGGTGACTAACGGGCTGCGCGCGGCCACGCCAAGTGACGGTCTGCGCGCAGCACGGCATCAGGGAAGGCTACTCGCCCTGGCGTTCACGCTTGCGACGACGGCGTGCCGCCTCAGCGATCTTCTTGCGCTTCTTGATTGAAGGCTTCATGTAGTGACGGCGCTTCTTCAGCTCGCGAAGCAGGCCTTCGGCGGCAAGCTTGCGCTTGAGGTGCTTGATGGCTCGCTCGACGCCCTTGCCGTCAACGACGACCTGAAGGGGCTTGCACTGGACGGCTTCTGACGGATTGCTTGTAGTCTCGTTGTTCAAAGGACCGACTCTCGGTTTTAGGGGACGGGGAACCTGTCAAATGTTGGGCCTATTTGCAAACCGAAAGCCTGCAACTTGCTGTCGCTGCCCACGCCAGGCACTGAACGCAGGGCCAGGGGCTGGGACTTGTTGCGCCCACGTCAGGTTTGGTCGCGCCCCGCTCCGACTGGGGAAGCGCTGTCTTGGAGTTCTGCAAACTCCGCGTCCAGCACAGGATTCGGAGCAGGTAATGCATTAAAATCAGCTACTTGTGGGCGTGGAAGCTGGGGTAAGGTGGTGGGTTCGGCTGCCAGCAGACGCCACATCAGCCGGGTAGCGCCGACTGCGCCCACAGGCAGCATCAGCACCCCGAAGCAGGGCACCCAAAAGAGCGCAGCGATCCCCAGGCCGAAACCCAGAACGGCGCCTTTGTTTGAACCAAGCAGGCTCAGGCGCTCGCTGGGCCCGACTCCGCGCAAGGTCAGCGGGTAGTCAAACAGGTTCCAGGCGACCGCGAAGGAGAGCACCAGGATCTTCAGCGGCACGGTCACGACCGCCGCCGGAGGAAACAGCAAGTCGACCAGCCAGAGCAGGGCCAAGATCGGAGTCGCGAACAGCGCAGCGAACATCTGTGCTTTCAAGCCGCACAAGACCTCGTTGAAGAACCCCAATTCTCCGCGCTTGGGGATCCCCATCTGGCCCTCTTGCAGACCGACTAGATGCTCCAACGCGGGCGAGCTCAGCGGGGGCGTGACGATCAACGACGCCCACACGCCGACGACCGCCGTCGCGAGTGAGACCAATAGCTGCACCGCCCATGAGCCGAGCGTGGCGTACCAGCTTTCAGGATTGTCCAGGCCCAGCAAGGCCACCACTTCTGGGCGTAGCCAAGTGATCCCCGCGAAGATTCCGAACGCACTGAGCAGCGTGAACAGGATCGCCGGAACCATCGCGGCCGGCCAGGTCTCGGGATTTTTGGCGAGGAATGCGAACGCCTGAAATACGGATTTGAAGCCGTCCCACGTGTTGGGACGCTTGACCACGGCTTGCGCAGAGGGCCGACCGGCTTCCATCATCACGGCTCAGACTCGTTCGACCACTACCGCGACGGCTTCTCCTCCACCGATGCACAAGGTGGCGAGCCCACGCTGTTTGTCCTTGGTGTTGAGCGCGTGGAGCAGGGTCGTCAAGATGCGGGCGCCAGAGGCGCCAATCGGATGGCCCAACGCGACAGCGCCCCCGTGGACGTTGACCGTGTCAGGATCGAGCCCGGCGAGTTGGCTGCACGACATGGTTACGCACGAGAACGCCTCGTTGATTTCCCACAAGTCGATGTCCGACGTCTCCATGCCGAGCTTCTTGAGGGTGATGTCGATGGCTTTGGCGGGGGCGGTAGTAAACCACTCCGGGGCTTGGGCTGCCCCGCCGTAGCCCACGATCTTGGCCAGTGGTTTCAGTCCATGAACACGCACCGCGTTTTCGCTGGCCAGCACCAGGGCCGCGGCTCCGTCGTTGATGCTGGAGGCATTGGCGGCAGTGATCGTTCCGTCTGGCTTGAACGCTGGGCGCAGTGAGCCGAACTTGTCTGGATTGCCGCGTCCCGGCTCTTCATCTTGTTCAACGACCTGCGCGGGCCCTTTGCGGACTGGCACTTCCACGCTGACCAGCTCGGCCTCGAACGCGCCGGAGGCGTGGGCGGCCAAAGCGCGCCGGTAGCTTTCTGTCGCGAAGGCATCTTGCGCCTGTCGGCTGCATTCGTACTTAGCTGCGCACAGCTCGCCCGCTTCGCCCATGTGAAAGTCGTTGTACGGGTCCCACAGGCCGTCGAAGATCATGCCGTCGATCAGTTGGTCATTGCCCATGCGGTAGCCGGTGCGTGCCTTCTGCAGGTAGTACGGAACTCGGGACATCGACTCCATGCCGCCTGCCACCGCAATCTGTGCGTCTCCCAGCAGCAGCGCGCGAGTCGCGAGCACGACCGCCTGCAGCCCAGAGCCGCACACTTTGGAGACCGTCGTGCAGGGCACACTGTCGGGAAGCTTGGCTTTTAGGGCCGCTTGACGCGCGGGCGCTTGACCCACGCCCGCGCTGAGCACGTTGCCCATGAATACTTCGTCCACCGCATCTTTCAGGATCCCGGCACGGCTGAGCGCGCCGTCAATCGCGATGGCGCCGAGCTCCGGGGCAGACACCGTCGACAACGCGCCGAGATAAGAGCCAATCGGCGTGCGCGTTGCGCTCACCACGTAGACGCTGGGCAGACCACTCATGACTGAGACCTAACAACAAAGCGGCACAGCCGCCACGGTCTAGTGCAAGCAGGCCGGCCCCGGCTGAGCTGCGACGTTTCTTCGCTGGTGATTGCTGCGCTAGGTGTTATGCAGGCGCTCGTGGCCGAGGTCATGAAGTCTGCGCCGCCGGAGCCCGAACCAGCTGTTTCCCCAGCGACTCGGCACGGCCCAGCCGCGAAACTGGGCGTCTATAGCCGCTACGCGTGGACGGTCCTAATCTACACGCTGGCGGTGATCCTATTCGGCGCCTGGGTGCGTGTCAGCGGCTCCGGCGATGGCTGCGGTGACCACTGGCCCAGTTGCCACGGACAACTGGTTCCCCAAGCTGAGACGACCAAGACGTGGATCGAATACAGCCACCGCGTCAGCAGCGGGCTGCTGGGCCCCATGGTGCTGGCCTTGGTCGCTTGGGGTTGGCGCATTTCCCGTTTCTGGACCGGCTCGCGCCCGGTGCGCTGGTTCGCCTGGCTCACGCTACTGTTCGTTCTGATTGAGGCTGGGATCGGGGCGCTGCTGGTGCGCGGTCGCCTGGTGGCTGAGGATGACTCGGTGGCGCGCGCTATCGTGGTCGGATTGCACCTGGCCAACACGCTGATGCTGACGGCAGTCACCGCGCTGACCGCTTGGTTCTCACAGCCTCGAAGTTGGCCGGGGATCTCGCTTTCGCCGAAACCCCTAGTACCGCGCGCCAGGCCCTCTCAGGTGGCACGTTGGCTGCTGGCGGCTCTGGTCCTGACCGTGCTCATCAGCGCGACCGGCGCAGTCACCGCGCTCGGCGACACGCTATTTCCTGTCAGCCCGACGCAGGAGTCCGGGCTGTTTGCGCGCCTGCGCGATGATCTGGACGCTGGAGCACACTTCTTGGTGCGCTTGCGTGTGGTGCACCCGGTCTTGGCTGTGCTGGTGGGGCTCGGCATCGGCTACGGCTGTCAAAAGTTGTTCGAGCAACCGGGAGAAACGGGCAAGCTGGCGCGCTGGGCCTACTGGACCGTCTGGATCCAAATGGCGATGGGCGCGTTCAACATCGCGTTGGGTGCGCCGGGTTGGATGCAGCTGCTGCATCTGCTGCTAGCGCAGGTGATGTGGCTGCTTTTGGTGCTGCTGTTCTTCTCGCACCAAGCCGACTTCTCCAGCGCCACGGGCGGAAAGCCTGCCTAGCTGCGGCCTGTTTGGATACCCGGTAGCGGCGCGGCCCCCAGTGCCTTGCCGCCCTCGTAGAGGTAGAAGCCTCGGCCGCTCTTGTTCCCGAGGTATCCGGCCGCGACCAGGTTGCGCAGCAGCGCGGCGGGGCGATACTTGCTATCGCCAAAATCACGGTGCAGCACCTCCGCGATCGCGAGCACGGTGTCCAGGCCGATCAGATCGCTGAGCCGCAGCGGGCCCATCGGGTGGTTCAACCCCAAGTGCACCGCCTGGTCTATGTCCTGCACGCTGGCGACTCCCTCCTGTAGGGCAAAGCAGGCTTCGTTCAGCATGGGGATCAGCACGCGGTTGACGATGAACCCAGGCCGGTCCTGGCTCAGCACGACCGTCTTGCCGAGGCGCTCGGCGACGTCGCAGATGCTGCGGATGGTGTCCGCACTGCTCTGCAAGCCCTGAACTACTTCGACTAGCTTCATCACGGGAACTGGGTTCATGAAATGCATGCCCGCGACCCGCTCTGCCCGAGAGGTGTAGCCAGCTAGTCGCGAGATGGAGATGCTGGAAGTATTGGAGGCCAGTATCGCGTCAGGCTTGGCGTGCTTGTCGAGGGTTATGAACAGTTCGCGCTTGACCTTTGGATCTTCTGAGATTGCTTCGATGACCAAATCTGCGACGCTGACCGCAGCCTGGGTTTCGAGTGGCTCAATTCTGTCCAAGCAGGACTGACGTTCGTCGGCGCTGAGGCGTCCTTTGCCCACGGCGCGCTCCAACTGAGCTGCGATTTTCGACTTGCCGCTTTCGGCCCACGCCAACTCGGCGTCGCTCAATCTCACATCAAATCCGGCTTGGGCGCAGACTTGGGCGATGCCCCCACCCATCTGACCGGCACCGATCACGGCGACCGTGCGAATGTCGTTGCTCATGGTGGCAAGCCTATCACGACCAGCTTCCCTCAATCACCACGTAGTCGTCGTGGTCGGTCCCTCCCGCGGCGATGCGCATTTGTACGTTCTTTGCTCCAGACAATTCGAGCAGACGCCGCGCTGATCCGAAGATTTCGACCCACATGTTGCTATCGAAGCCGCGACATTGACTGACGCGCACCCGCAGTTGGCGCTCGCTCGCGTGCTCCACGTCCAGCTCGCCCGCGCTGTAGTACTTGGAAAATAGCGCGGCGTAGAGTTTGAAGATCGTGGCAGGAGAGAGCAGCTTCAGCAGGGTTCTGTAGACGCCGTTCAAGTCTTTCTCTGGGGCCGTGCGCCCTATCTCTCGGATCAACGCGGGGCCTTCGCCAGTGGAGTCTGCAATCGCCGCCAGCAGCGCCCGATACCAAGCGACCGAATACCAGCCGCCGGGCACCACCGCCCGATAGCGAAGCGCGTCTCTGAGCTCGGACGGCAGTTGCTCCAACGCACGCTCCACGGCTTCCGAGCCTCGCAAATCCTGCAGGCACTCGAGCACGGTGCGGAAAGCCAGGCCCTTGACCTGCATTTCGCCGCTGGGTGCTAGAGCCATGACGCAGACTTAGTGCGCATTGCCGGACTTTACCAGGTGGCAGTGAGTGATCACTCCAGCAATGCGAGGAGATCGTCGCGGCTGAGCGAGGCGGCCATTTCTCCGCCTTCCAGGGCGGCATCCGCCACCGCGCGCTTCTGCTCCTGGAGCGTCAATATGCGCTCCTCAACTGTGCCCTTGCTGACGAGGCGGTAGACGAATACCGGGCTCTCTTGTCCAATCCGGTGGGCGCGGTCCATTGCCTGCTGTTCCACTGCTGGGTTCCACCAGAGATCCATCAAGAAGACGTGATCGGCGGCTGTCAGGTTCAACCCGGTGCCGCCCGCTTTCAGGCTCAGCAACATCACTTCGGGCCCGGTCGGATCCTGGAATGCATCAACCACCGCCTGACGATCCTTCGTGGAACCGTCCAAACGGTTGAAGCGGATCCCCTGGGCCTGGAGCTCCGGCTCGAGCAGATCTAGAAACGACGTCCATTGGGAAAACACCAGCGACTTGTGCCCGTCAGCTTGAGCCAGCTCCAAGGCGCGCAGCAGTCGTTCTGTTTTGGCGGATCCCCCATCGGGTGTGGGCTGACCCCCAGGGACCAATGACGGGTGGCAAGCCGCTTGGCGCAGGCGCAACAGCGCCTCCAACGCCTGCATCACGTTGCCACCTGCGCGCAGCCGCTCCACCACCTCCTTTTTGGTAGTCGCGTTGATCGCATCGTACAGCTGCCGCTCGCTGTCGCTCAGATCGCAATACAAGACGGCATCCGTGCGCGGGGGCAGTTCCGGCGCGACGGCACGCTTGTCCCGGCGCAGCAGGAAGGGACGGATCTTTCTCCGCAAGCGCTCGGCTGCCCCCGCGCGGCCATCGCGGATGGGATCCGCGTAGCGTTCTTGAAATTCGCTGCGCCCGCCGAGCAAGCCCGGGTTGGTGAAGTGAAATTGGCTCCACAGTTCATCCAAGCGATTTTCAATCGGAGTGCCGCTGAGCGTGACCCGGAACTTCGAGCGCAGGGCGTACGCGGCCTGAGTGACTTGGCTCTCCGGATTCTTGATGGTTTGGGCTTCGTCCAAGATGACGGCCTCCCACTCGATGGCCGACAGCTGCTCACTGTCGAGCCTCAACAGGGCGTAAGAAGTCAACGTCACGCTGGCTTCGAGATCCAGTTCTCGCTTGGGGCCATGATAGATGTTGAAGCTCAGATCCGGGCGGAAGCGTTCGAGTTCCGCTGCCCAGTTGAATACGACGCTGGTCGGGCAAACCACGAGCGTGCGTCCCTCAATGATGCACAGCGCTTGCAGCGTTTTGCCTAAGCCCATGTCGTCGGCGAGGGTCGCCCCCATCTGAGTCTTGCGCATGAAGCTCAACCAATTGACGCCCGTTCGCTGGTAGTGCCTCAAATCCGCACGGAGATCCGCGGGGAGCTCAGCGGCGGGGATGTGCTCAAAGTCGTCAATCAGGGAGCGCAGCGCCTGCAGCTCCGGCGGGGCGGGGTAGTCCAGCGCTTGGCACAGCTCAGCCAGGGCTGGCAAAGCGAAACTCTTCAGTGGCTGCTCGGCGTTGCTCGGATCCCGCGCTGCGAGAATCTCCGCCACCTTGTCACCATGCTGAGCCAAGAAGTCCGCCGGTAGTTCAGCCCAGCCACCGCCCGTGAGAGGGACCAGGTGGTGGCCCTCGTCGAATGCGCGCATCACCGCAGTCGCGTCGGCCGAAATGGCCTGCCCATCGTTGGTTTGTCCCGCAAAACTCAGTTCGAGTCCTGAGCCACTCGGGGGAGATTCAAGTTTGGGAGCCAATCTGACGTGATGGATGAAACGGCCGCCGCGCGCTCCCTGAACGTCGCCCTCCCAGCCGTCCAAGCGATTGGCCATTTCAGTTGCAGCCGGGCCGCTCACCGAGATGCGGCTGCCGGGCAATAGCCCCAACTGATCTTTGGCGCGTTGAATGACGCGCTGTTCAGCGGCCTCGTTGCGCACGGGGATCGGACCTTGCAGGTGCACCAGGCGTCCCGAGTCGATGCGCGCCATCGGTGGGTCTCCATAGACGAGCTTGGCGAGCACGCTGAGGCCATCACCCACTTGCTCGACTTCCAACGTGACGCGGGGGCGCACGTCCTTCTTTAGTTCGGGTAGTTTTTTGGTCTGCACATCCAACGAAAACCGCTTTTCCAGCTCGGGCAGTACTTCGGTCACGAGCGTTGAGATGTCCTTGGGACCGTAGAGTTTCGTGCTCGGGAGATTTTCCAGTTGCAGGCCGGTGACCTCAGTCTCTCCAAGCAGATGAATGGCTTGATTTCCGTCGGGGTCTTTTGCCAGCGCAACGCCGGAGGCGAGCACGTCCGTGGTGCGCGGATCCCGAGTGATCTGCACTTCGAACGCGGCCTTGCCGGAGCTGGTTTTTGCGTCACGCACGACACACTGGGGCTTGAGTATTTCCGTCGAGATGCGCACCGGTTGCCCATCGAGTTCGACATTGTGCGCCGACGCCAGCAGCTTGATCACGCTGGCGCAGCGATCCCGATGCAGCACACTTCCGGAGTTCTGATCCAGCACGCGGTCGACGTTTAGATCTTCCTGCGATGGGCTCAGCTCGCCTTGCGATTGCCGGGCCACGGCGCTGGCTAGACTTGTTTTGAGCGGCTCCTCGCTCCCATCGGCTTTGGTCAGGATCCGTTCGAGCTTCAGCTCACCCCGATGGCGTGAGAAACGGTAGACCAGCTTGGCTTCCGTGCTGCGTCCTTTGGGCAGTTCATCACCCTGAGTTCGCGCCTTGTTGACGGCGATCACTGCGGCGGCGACATGTTCACAAACCGGGGCGCGGGTTTCGCAGTCGCAGTCCCATTCTTCGTCCTCGGGGTAGAGCAACACCGCGTGCGGTACGACGCGATTGGGAACTTTGACTCGGCAAACGATTTCTTCGTCATCAGCGCTGACGCCGCTCACGGCCAAACGGCGCACTAGCTCGACGCCTCGGGACCAGGTATTGGCCGAGCAAGCGCGTCGGACCGCTTTCATCAGCTCTTGCATCGTTGGCGTTACCCGTTGACGACGTTTTGCGGCGTGCCGCGGAGGAAACAGCGGACGTTTTCTACCGATACATCGAGCAGCCGCTGGCGTGCTTGCACGCTGGCCCAGGCGATGTGCGGCGTCAGCCGGCAGCGCCGAGCGTTGTCATGGCTCCGCTGGGCCCAAAGGATGACGGGGTTGTCTCGGGGCGGCTCCTGGCTGAGCACGTCCAGGCCCACCGCAGCGATTTGTTTGGTTTCCAGTGCATCGACCAGCGCCGCTTCGTCAATCAGTGGCCCGCGGCCTGTGTTGATCAGCACGGCGCTCGGCTTCATCCAAGCCAAACGCTGCGCGTTAATCAGGTGCTGGGTGCCTGCCGTCAAGGGACAGTGCAAGCTGACGACGTCTGATCGCCGCAGCAGTTGATCCAGCTCCACGCGCTCGATGGTCTCGGCTGCACTCGAGGTTCCCGAATTTGAAGAGCCTGAACCCGAGGAGCCGGGGCGGTGGCTGCTCGCGGCCAGCACCTGCATGCCTAGCGCTCGGGCGATCTGCGCGACGCGCCTACCGATGGAGCCGAGGCCGATAATCCCGAAGGTCTTCCCCGACAGCTCCTCAATCGGGCCGAGCGTGAACGAGAAGTCTGCGCACGCCTCCCAGCGGCCAGCCACGACAGCCTCCGAGTGTTCGGAAATGCGGCCCACCAAGTCCAAGAGCAGCGCGAACACGTGCTGCGCGACGGGCTCAGTTGCGTACGCCGGCACGTTGCTGACGGCGATGCCTCGGGCTTTGGCGGCTGTCAGATCTACGACGTTGGTGCCGGTCGCCAGCACGCTGATGAAGCGCAGCTTGGGCAGCTCAGCCAGCACTGCCGCGTCCAACACTTCCTTGTTGGTGAGCACGACATCTGCGGTTTGACAGCGCTCAACGAGCGTGGGGCCAGATCGCTCGTAGACTTTCAGTGAGCCCAGCTGTCGCAGCGGCGACCAATCCAGATCCCCTGGGTTCAAGGTGTGGCCGTCGGCCACGACGATTTGTGGTGTGGGTGCGGTCATCGTTTCAGTCATTCCGTGGTCAGGCGACGGAGGAGTGCAGAGCCCGAGCGTTCCAGCTCCAATTCGCCGTACGCCCCCAAGTCCAGTTGCTCGGCAGCCAAGTGGCTCAGCTGTTGTTCACAGTGCGCCATGATCTCGGACACCGATTGCAGGCGCAGCACGGAACGCAAGAATTGCTGTCGATCATCGACGCTGCGTCCCAGCCAGGTGAGTAGCTCTTTGAGTGGTCCGATGATCCCGCGCTTGCGCTGGCCCATCACTGCCGTGTAGCGCTCCACCACGTGATGCAAGTGCTGGACCACGGCCTCGCCGTCGGGGCGGTAGGGCTCCTGGCCAGCGCGGAGCTGCTCGATCTGGCGAAAGATCCAAGGGTTGCGCAACGCGGGGCGGCCGATCATCACCGCGTCGCAACCAGTTTCGTACTGCATTCGCAGCGCATCTGCGGCGTACCAGACGTCGCCGTTGCCAATGACCGGGATCGTCAAGTGCTGCTTGAGTTGAGCGATGATGCGCCAGTCCGACACGCCCGCATAGAAATCACAACGCCGTCTGGGATGAACGGTGATGAAGTTGGCCCCGCAGTCTTCCACGATGCGGGCGATTTGCAGCACCTGAGCGGCGTCATCGAACCCAGCTCTAATCTTGGCTGACAGTAGTGCGGGAGTGGCCGCTCGCATGCTGCCGAGCACTTGCTCCAGAAGCTTGGGGTTCTTCAGCATCGCGGAGCCCACGCCTTTTCGCACCACGCGTGGCATGGGGCAACCGAGGTTGATGTCCACCACAGCGGCACCTGCTTCGCACATGATGGCCGCGGCTTCCGCCATGCGCTCCGCCTCGTTACCCATCACTTGCACGCTCAGCGGACAGTCGGGGTGCATCACCACCTGCTGTCGTAGCTGTCCTGGATTGAGCTGACTTTTCGTGATGCGGACAAACTCCGTGCACACCAGGTGAAGCCCGCCCAGCCCAATCATCAGGCGTCGAAACTCGGGGTGGCTGACGCCTTCCATCGGAGCCAGTACGCTTGGTCCCGAAAACGGCCAGCTGCCGCTGCTCGCGCTCGGAGAGCTTCGCGAGGTCAGGCCCGGCGTTGCCGACGCTGGGGCCGCGGCGGCAAGGCCGGGAGCAGGGGTAGAGTTATGGGCTTGCATCGGGCGCGCGGGGGTGGAACAACAGGGCAACACGATCGATGCGGACGTTGGCGCAGAAGTCACCCGGCCGAAAGGTAGCGGGTCGAACACCACTGAACAGGCAGGCCGTCGCCGTTGCAGTCACCGTGTTGGCGCTACTTGTAGCGTGTGACTCGGCAACACGCAATGAGCCGACCCCCGGCGAAATGTGCGAAGAGCTCGTCGACTCCTGCGAGGGCTTGCTGGATGAGCGCAGTGAGCTGTGTTTCGACGTTGGGAGGGCTGGCGTGAAGGACTCGAGCAAAGAAGACCAATGCTTCGCCTTTTACCCCTCCTGTATTGATGATTGCCTGTTTCTCTCCGGTAGCCGGCCCAGTTCCCGCGCGGATGCAGGAGATGAGCCGTCTGATGCGGGAGAAGCCCCAGCGCAGGCAGACGCTGCTGCCTCAGACGCGTCTGACTAGAGCCGCTTGGCGGCCAGGTTGGCGAGTTCGCTGCGCTCACCTTTGCGCAGCAGGATATGCCCGACGAGGGGTTCTCCTCGGAGGCGGTCAGCCACCACACTGAGGCCATTGGTCGCACTGTCGACGTAGGGGTTGTCGATCTGGAAAGGGTCGCCCGTCAGCACGATCTTGGTGCCTTCAGCGCAACGCGTGATCACCGTCTTGACCTCGTGTGGCGTCAGGTTTTGCGCCTCGTCGACGATCACGAACTGGCGCGGCAAGCTGCGCCCACGAATGTACGTCAGCGGCTCAATCTCGATTTGACCCGCACTGACTAACGCGTCGATGTCCGGAACCCCGCGCCGGCGACCGCCGCCACCGATCAACAAGAACTCGAGATTGTCGAAGATCGGCTTCATCCAAGGGCCCATTTTCTCTTGGATGTCACCCGGTAAATAACCGAGGTCACGGCCCAGCGGGATCACCGGACGGCTCACCAGCAAGCGCGAGTAGGTGCCTTCCATGATGCTGAGCAACATGCCCGCGGCCAGCGCCAACAGCGTCTTGCCCGTGCCAGCTATGCCGACCAAGGTAACCAGGCGCACGTCGTTATCGAGCAGTAGATCCAACGCCATCGACTGCTCACGATTTCTCGGTCGGATCCCCATCACGCCTTCGCGTGGCACGACCAGTGGTCGGATCATGCCGTCAGTGGCATGGAAGCGGCCCAGCGCAGTGCGTTGGGCGTTGGTGTCCTGACGCAGCATCACGCACACGTTCGGGTACAGGCCGCCGTTGTTGCCGTTGCCCCCGCTCGGAGGAGCCAATTGGCCTCGCTCGTGGAACGCGTCGAGCATGTCGCCATCGACCTCGAGTTCCACAATGCCGCTTTCCAGTTGATCTGGCTCGACGGACTGGTTCTCGTAAGCTTGGGTTTTGAGCCCCAAAGCATCGGCGCGAATGCGCAGATTGACGTCCATCGTAATGAACACCGTGGGACGGTCCGGTGCGGCGTCACGGATCAGCATGGCCGTTTGCATGATCGCGTGGTCACCGGAGCCAGGATCCAGCGCCAAGCTGAGCTTGGGGCGCTTGTCGGGGACGTGCACGTGCAGGGTACCGCCTCCGGTGAGCGGGATTCCGCTGGCTAGCGAGCCGTGCTCTTCCCTGAGAGAGTCGAAGATGCGAGCGACCTCACGCGCGTTGCGCCCTCGCTCTGTCGTATCGCGCTTGAAGCGGTCGATCTCTTCGAGGACGTAAATCGGAACGTAGAGGTCGTTGTCCTCAAACTTGAACAGCGCGTGGGGATCGTGCAGCAGAACGTTGGTATCAACGACGTAGTTTTTCTTCATCTCGCTTTGCCGAGCCGGGGCCAAGCCTGCCGACTGGGGTCGCAGCATATACACCACACGGCCGGCCCCGCCCACTGGGGCCGTGGGGCGTCCAACCCGCCGTCCGGGTGTCCTGCGCTTGAGTGCCTAAGACCCACGAGGGCGCGTCCCAGCGCCGGCTAACCCTCAGCATAAATAGCTAGAAATACTGCGGATTGGTCACTTTCCCACAGTCTGAAGCGGGTCGCCGACTTTGAGTGTCCCTGGGCCATGATGCACGCAGTTTTGGCCAAATACGACTTTGCCATCCAGCCGCCGGAACAGCGCCAGTGTGGCGAGCGGTTCTTTGCCGGTCTCGGCAGAGTCCTGGTCGACGGTTGTGATCTTGCAGCGCTCGCACGGCTTCACGACGCTCAGCGTCAGATCCGGGGCGCGCAGCTCTCTCCACGAATCTTCCGCAAATGGCTGGGTGTCGCGCACCACGATGTTGGGCCGGAAGCGATTCATCGCAACCGGCTGTTGCAGCCGCGTGTTCAGCGCTCGGAGAGATTCGACGCTGAGCAGCAGAGCCGGATAACCGTCAGCGAAGGCGACCTCACTCTCCAGATCCGTGTGGCGGCGGCTGGTGGGGCGGTGTACGTCGTCTGGGAACCGCACCAATCGGCAGCTCTGGTCCAGCGCGGTGCTGAACCAATCCGCGCACTCGTCGCCCATGTCCAGTGCCTCTCCGGTGAATCCCCACACTTGGACCTCCATGCGCCGTTCCGGCATTTCAGGAACGTGAAGCGTCCCCAGCCCGTCTGTGGACACTTGGAGCTCAGTCAGTCCGTCTGATTCCGCGCCGAGGCTCGGCTGGATTAGGGCGAGCCTGGGGTTTTCGCGCTGGGTGAGGAACACCCCTTCTGGGTTGACCACCATCCAGCGCCGATCGTGTCGCAAACCGCGTTCGTCGAACGTGAGCTGCCATTGAGAGATCCCCCTGCACGACTTGATGGGGTAGACGAATAGGGAAGAGACGAGCGGCACGCATCCGCTGTAACACGAGCCACCGGGCGCGCGCCAATCTGTCGCTGATGGGTCGGACTCAACTGGGACTTGGGTCGGCGGGAGCGGTGAGCAGATCCAGCTGTCCCGCTAGATAGCTGATCGCGCTTTCGACCCGCAGTGGGGATTGTCCCGCGCTGATTGGCAAGAAGTTGGCGGCTTCGAATGCTTCGACCTCGTAGGGGATGAAGCCGCCCTCGGGACCAATGGCCAAGCTGTAGCCTGGGGCTGGCTCCTGAGTAGATAGCAACTCTCGGGTGCTCAATGGAGCGCTCGGATGGGCCACGAAGCGACTGCCGTTCGCTACTAGTCTGGGTAGTTCATCTTCGACGAAAGGTTTGAATCGCGCATGGAGTCCGATTCGCGGCATGAACACGCGTCGACCTTGTTCCAGTCCGCACAGCAAGTGGTGTTGTTGATCTTCGAGGCGAGCCTTGTGGCTGAGCAAATGAGACTTGTCGACGCGATAGCTCCGAAATAGCTCTATCTGAGTAAAACCGAGCGCTGCAGCGTGTTGCAGACACCGGGACAACACTTTCGGGCGCGGCGCTGCCAAAAGCAGCGCCTTGTTCGCTGGTCGACGAAGGGCGACCAGGTTAGTCAGCTGGACGGTCACTGATTCGGCTGTTACCGCGATCACCTGAGCGTCCGCCAACCCCCAATCCAAGACACCCGCCCGCAGCACCAGGTCAGGTGTCACCTTCAGCACCGACAGTAGATGCTTGGCGCGGCGCCCGACGAGAGTTACGGGGGGCGGTGGCGATGGCGCTTGCGCCTGCGTGAAACCGGCTTCGAGCTGGCTGAGGAGCAGCAGATTCATGTTGACGGATGCTCGGCGGGGCACAAATGCTGAGACAATGCAGGCGAACGGTACCCAATACGAGAAACTCGCGCGACACTTTCGTCGGATTGGCCAACTCATGGAGATTGAGGCGATCGTCGAATGGGACCAGGCGGTCAACATGCCGGCCGCCGCCGGAGCCGCGCGCGCAGAATCGATGGCAAATCTGGCGAGCCTGCGCCACGGCCTACTGACGCAGCCCTGGTTACCAGAGGCGATTGAGGCTGCCCAAACGCAGTCAGATCTCGGGCAGTGGGAAAGCGCTAATCTGCACGAGATGCGTCGAGCGGTACGACGGGCCACTGCCGTACCCAATGATCTGGTGGAGGCGTCCGCCAAGGCTGACAAGAGTTGTGAGCAAGCGTGGCGGCGCTACCGAGCGGAAAATGATTTTGCCTCGTTTGCGCCACTCATGCAGACGGTGCTGGACCTCAAGCGCGAGCAGGCCGAGGCGCTTTCGGAGGCCCTCGGTTGCTCAGCGTACGACGCGCTGTTGGACGAATACGAACCCGGGGCGAAGAGCGCCGAGATCGACGAGGTGTTTGCGGAGTTGCGTCAGTTTTTGCCTGACTTCACCCAAGCCGTGATCGAGCGTCAGGCGAGTCAGCCGGTGCACGAGCCACGTGGACCTTTCCCAGTCGAACAACAACGACGACTCGCGCAGCAGATGATGAAAGCCAGTGGGTTTGACTTGTCTTGCGGTCGGCTGGATGTGAGTCACCATCCGTTCTGTGGCGGGGTGCCACGCGACGTGCGAATCACCACGCGCTACGACGAGGCGGACTTCACCTCGTCATTGATGGGAGTTCTGCATGAGGCTGGACACGGCAAGTATGAGCAAGCGCTGCCCCCTCATTGGCAACATCAGCCGGTGGGGCACGCTCGCGGGATGTTGATCCATGAAAGCCAGAGCCTGCTGCAAGAGATGCAGGTCTGCCGTAGTGAAGCGTTCTTGCGTTTTGCCGCGCCCCACTTTCGTGAGGCATTCGCCACCCAAGCCGCGGAGCAGCCTGAAGCCTACAGCGTCGAAAATCTGGCCCTTCTGTACAAGCGTGTTGAGCGCAGCCTGATCCGCGTCGATGCGGACGAAGTGACGTACCCGGCCCACGTCATCCTGCGCTACGAGCTCGAGCGGGACTTGCTTGCTGGCAAGTTGGGCGTCGGGCAATTGCCCGAGGCCTGGGACGCGGGCATGACCGAGATGCTGTCACTCAGCACTCTTGGCAACGATCGGGACGGATGCATGCAAGACGTGCATTGGCCGAGTGGTGCGTTTGGATACTTCCCGCTTTACACCCTCGGCGCGATGGCAGCGGCCCAGCTGTTCGCGCATGCTCGTCAGGCTGAGCCTGAACTCGATCAACAGATCTCGGGCGGCGACTTCTCCCAGCTCAATGCCTGGCTGAAAACGCACGTCTGGAGTCGCGCGAGCAGCGTCAGCACCCAGCAGCTTCTGTCAGACGCGACTGGAGAACCGCTGAACTCGCGCTATTTCATCGAGCATCTGCAGGCACGCTACCAGCCTGCCGCCTAGCGCGGTATCAGTCACTGCGGTTGAAGGCTTCGCGTTTGGTCTCCAGCTCTTCCCAGCGAGTCATCGTCGACTCCAGCTCTTGATTCTTGGAGTTGAGCTGTTCTTGTAGGCTCGCCGCGCCCGTCGGATCGTCCTTGTACAGCTGCGGATCGGACAAGCGTTGCTCGAGATCTGCGATTTCGCCTTCGAGCTCTTCGATGCGCGGCATCAAGCCCTCCAACTCGATCGATTCTTTGTACCCCAGCTTGCTGGGACGCTTGGTGCGCCTCGCGGCTGGCTCAGGTTTCGCGGACTCCGCATTCCCGTCATCAAGTGTCGGTTTGGTGGAGCCGGCACCGGGCTTTGGTCTCAGCGCCAAGTAGGTGTCGTAGTTGCCGACGTAGTGAGTGACGTTGCCATCGCCTTCAAACACCAACAGGTCCGTTGCCACGCGATTGAGGAAGTAGCGGTCGTGGGTGACAATCAGCGCGCTGCCGGGGAACTCCAGCAGCATTTCCTCCAGCGCGCTCAGGGTCATTACGTCCAAATCGTTGGTGGGCTCGTCCAGCAGCAGTAGGTTGGTCTCTGACAGCAGTAGCTTCGCCAGCGCTACGCGCGCCCGCTCTCCCCCCGAAAGCATCGACACGGGCTTCTTGATTTCGCTGCCGCGAAACTGAAATCGCTCCAGATAGGTGTAGATCGATAGACTCTGCTGGCCGACTGTGACGGTATCAATCTGGCGGTCGCTGCGTTGGCCGGCCACATTTTCCGCAATGCTCTGCTCGTCGATCAAGTTCGAGCGTTGCTGGTCGAAGTATGACAGCTGCGTGTTTTTGCCCAGCTTGATGCTGCCGCTCTTCGGCTCCAGCTGTCCCATCAGCGCGCGGAGTAGCGTGGTCTTGCCGCAACCGTTGCGCCCTATCACGCCAATTCGCCGCCCGCGCCCGACGATCAGATCCAGTTGGCTGACCAACGTCCGCCCTCCGATCGCGAGCTGGAGGGCTTCGAACTCCAGGATGTCCCCACCTTGCCGTTTGGCAACAACTCCCAGGGCCATCTGCTTTTGGGATTGTGCGGGGGTGTTGCCCAGCGCGTCTTCGGCGCGTTGAGTGCGAGCTTTCTGCTTCGTCCCGCGGGCTTTAGGCTGACGCCGCAACCACTCAATTTCGCGACGTAAGAAGTTCTGCCGATTGGATTCGGTGCGCGCCTGCTGGTCTTCGCGCTCCGCTTTGGCCCCCAAGTACGCTTCCCACCCGCCCTCGTAGCTCTCTAACTGCCCCCGGTGCAGCTCCAACGTGCGTTCCACCAGCCGATCCAGGAAATAGCGGTCATGAGTGATCAGCAGTAGGGCACCTTTGAACTGGCTGAGCAGATAGCGCTCCAGCCAGTCGGCGGTTTCCGTATCCAGATGGTTCGTAGGCTCATCCAGGATTAACAAGTCGGGTTCAGATAGCAGCAATTGTGCAAGCGCTACGCGGCGCTTTTCACCCCCGCTGAGCTGCCCGATCTGTGCGTTTTCATCAGGCACTTGCAAATGTTGAAGCAAGTAGGAGATTCGATGCTCCTGGTCCCAGCCTCCGAGCCGTTCGACCTCAGCGCTCAAGCGTGCCTGTTCACTCAAGAGTTCGTCTTCGTCATCACCTCTGGCCAGGCGCTCGAGCACGTGATCGTACTCGGACTTGGTCTTGTGCCACTCGCTCAGACCCAAGGCGACGGTGTCACGCGCTGTCAGTGTCTCGTCCAACGCTGGCACTTGGGCCAGGTAACCCACGCGGGAACCTCGCTCCTGCATCAGTTCGCCCGTATCGGCAGTTTCGCGTCCCGCCAGTATGCGGGCCAGCGTACTCTTGCCTGAGCCGTTGTTTCCGACGAGCCCCACGCGCTGTCCGCGGACCATCGTCACGGAGACGTCCGCAAGAATCGGATCCGCGCCGTAGCTTTTGGTCAGATGGTGAGCGCTGATCAGGCTCATGTCGTCTCCGGCGCTGACCTCAAGTGCGTTCGCGCACCGGCAGCTTTTGTTCGAGACGATGTTTCTGATTCTGGTGGGTGAGGAACTCACCAATCAGACCGAGACTGCCAAGCTGCACGCCCACCACCATCAGCATCACGCTGAGCAGCAACAGCGGTCGCGAGCCGATGCTCTGACCCATGAACCAAAGCACCGTGAGGTAGGCGGCCAAAGCCCCACCAGCAAGGCCCATCAGCAGACCCATCAATCCGAACAGGTGCATCGGGCGGCGTGCGTAGCGGGTCAGAAACAACACGCTCAGCAGATCGAAGAAGCCTCGGGTGATGCGCTCCAATCCGTAACGCGAGCGGCCGTGGGCTCGGGCGTGATGGCGAACAGGAACTTCAGTCACCTTGAAGCCTTCTGCTGCGGCCAGGGCAGGGATGAAGCGGAACAAGTCGCCGTACACAGGGATGGTCTCTATCACGTCGCGGCTGTACGCTTTGAACCCGCAGTTCATGTCGTGAAGCTTGACGCCGGTGAAGTAGCGCACGGTGCCGTTGAAGATCTTCGACGCGATGCGTCTGGAAAGCGGATCTTTACGGTCCACTTTCCAGCCCACCACCACATCCAAACCCTTGCGAACCTGCTCCAAGAAGACCGGGATGTCCGCCGGGTCATCTTGCAGGTCAGCGTCCATCATGAACACGATCTCGCCGCGGGCTTCGCTGAAACCGCTGGTCAGAGCCATGGCTTTGCCGAAGTTGGAGCGCAGGCGCAGGCCTCGGACCCGAGGGTTTTCGCCGTGCAATTGTGTGATCACTTCCCAGCTGTTGTCCGTGCTGCCGTCATCGACGAAGATCACTTCGTAGTCTTCGTTCAGGCCTTCCCGTCCCAACGCTTGATCAATGCGCTGGGCCAGCTCCGGCAGGCTATCGCTCTCGTTGAGTCCAGGAACCACGATGGAAACCGAGCATCGGGCCGCGGGGGCTCTCAGCTTCGTCGGCGGGGTGTCGTTACCGGCGGTTGGGGTGGGGGCAGGGGCGATCATGGACGCTTGGCCAAGGCTCTAGGTTGGGGGGGCGGATTGCGCTCGGCCCAGTCGCTTACCAGCTGTCGGTCCGCTTTGTCCAGCTTCAGCGCGGTCGACACCAGTTCGTCCAAAAGGGCACGTTCTTGCACAGAAATGCCTTGATTGCGCTCCCCGAGTTCACGACCTAAACGCTCCAATTCGGCGCCGCAACTGGAGTGAAGCGGGGGCGGTGCGGGCAGGGCACGCAGGTGGGCCACCTTCAGTTGTGGCATGCCCTGCCGGGCGTCGCGTTGACTGAAGTAGTGAAACCAGCGGATGGCGCTGGAGTTGAGCCAGCCGAGCAGCTGAAAGCAGCTGTGGTCCGGGCTTTCGAATCCGGCGATGATCGAGTTTCTGAACGCCAGGCCATCAGCCAGCGTGGCGATTGGAAAGCGCGCGGTTTGGCGCACGAACAGCCGGACGTCTTGCCAAGCTTCGGGCGGCTTCAAGTGCGTCTGCAAGCGCTCAGGATCGACTTGCAGCCGCGGGGGGCGCAACTCGAACTCCGCGATCTCCGTCCCGGTTCTAAGTGGGCGATGTCCCGGCGGCAGGTCCCCGTCAATGGGTTGCAATTGGGCCCGGTCGTGAGGGCGCGTCTGGTACCCGCGCTCGCCGAACAGCTCGCCCGGCATCAGCGCCAGCCTGCCCAAGCGTTGCATCAGCTCGCGCTGTTGTTGGGACAGATCGCGCCGAGCGAGCTCCCAGGCTTGCGCCGGCACGGTCCGTGGGCTTGGGAGTCGTGTGGAAAGCAACGCCATGCAAGGCTGAAATACGCCATCAAACGCGTTGTCGCCGAAGTCAGGCAATTCTGGGTCCGGGATGGCCAAGGTGTCGTGGGCGGCGCGCGTCGGGGCGTAGCCTGCCAAGTCAGCCATGCTGGTTGGGAGCACCAGCCCAAGTCGCCCGCCGGGGCGCAGCAGTCGCGCGCTCTGTTCCACGAACAGCCCCTGCAGAGTCCTGTATCCGCCAAAACTCGCGAAGCGTTGCTTGTAGTCGTCGGCCAGGCTCGGTGAGAGGGGCTGGGCCGCACGCCCCACGTACGCCACCCAGGGCGGGTTTCCGAGCACCGCGTCGAAGCCTTCGTCGCGGCCACTCTTGAGCTGCTCTGCTCCGCCGCGTAACGCATCGGCTGTGATCAGTCGTTGCTGTAGAACGTCGCTCACTGCAAGCTCAGCGTCCGGGGAGATCCTGCCGCAAAGTGCAAACAGATTGAGCTGAGCGATCAGAGTGGCTCGCGGATCGACGTCGACGCCCAACAGGCAGGTCCGTATCACTTGGTGCAGTGCTTCTTGTTTGGAACCAGCCGCCTTGCGCTCAAGCAGCATCTGGGCAAGAAATTGCGCTGCTTGACTCAAGAAAACGCCAGCGCCCATCGCCGGATCGCAAAGCCGAATGTCGAGCGGGGCCAACGCGTTCGGCCCGCGCGTGAGTGGCTGGAGACAGCGTTCAACCACGAGCTCGGCGAGTGCTGGTGGCGTGAAGTGCGAGCCGGAACGACGTCTAGCTAGACTGGGCTGAACCACCCAAGTGCCAGCTGCGGCATGCCCACACTGCCAGCGGTTCAGGGCCGTGGCGATCCCCTGCTCGCCGTGCGCGCAGGCCAGCGCGCCGCCAAGTTGGCGTGCTGTAGCCGAGCTGATCCCGGCGCACTTTCGGAGCAGGGTCAGCCGTTCATCTTTGGCAGTGTCGGCCAGACGCCGTAGCTCAACCCAAACACGTTCCGGCTTAAAACACAGCGCGTCGTGGCGAAGCCGCTCCAGCTGATACTCCAGCAGCAGTTCATGCACGGCGCCGAGTGCTTGTCCGACCGGTTGTGGACCGAGCGAGGAGAGTGACGCTGCGGCGGTTAGCAGCAGGTCGTGCTCCCGTTCATTAAGCAGCTCTGACGGCGCGAGTGAGGCTTCGAAAACGGGGGGCAGCGAAGCGTTAAGCTGCGCACTGAGTCCCACGGCGCTTGGAGCACCGCCCAGCACGAGGCCAGCCACCAGGAGCCGGAACACCTGCTGCTGTACTGCCTCGCCGGGCGCCTCACATTGGCGCGCGTTGAGGCTAGTGGCTACCTCTTCCAGCGCGCGGGCAACGATGCCTCGGAGCTGGCGCCCGAATTTCGGGTCGCCCCCAGGCGCCTGGTCATCAGTCCGCTTTGGGCTGACTGCCACTCTTGGGCGTGCCCTTGAGCAGGATCATCGGGACCAAACTGATGCTGAAGATCAATAGCCCAACAATCGCTGCCAGATTCACCAGACCGTTTTCCATGGGGCGGGACCTTACTCCACTACTCGCCCGGCGCAAGCGCCTGAGCGCCGTCGCCGACGCTACGGGGGGAGGAGCGACGTTTAACCGCACCCACGCCGGCGGGGGTGGGCGGTATCCGAGCCACAGGCCGCGCTCCGGGACCGGCGGGACGCCCGGGTCTGGCGGTGGCGAGGCGCGGGCCAGGCCCGCCAGAAAAACGCGGCCAATTGTCCGAAGATCGAGCGGGCAGGGCTGGAGCGGCGGTGGTCCTCCGGCGGGGCGAATGTTATAGCTCTCGCCGATGATCGACGAAGTCCAATCTGAGCTTGAAGACGCAATCGAGAAGGCGCACGCCGCACTGAAGAAAGAGCTGGCGAAGCTGCGAACGGGTCGAGCGCACCCCGGGATGCTGGACTCTATCAAGGCTGATTTCTATGGCAGTTTGACGCCACTCTCCCAAATGGCGACGATTTCTGTGCCAGAGCCTCGCATGCTGACGGTCAAGCCTTTCGACAAGAGCACCGTCCAAACGGTGGAAAAAGCCATCCGCGAAAGCAATCTAGGGCTCAATCCCCAGAGTGACGGCGACTTGCTGCGTGTGCCTGTGCCTCCGCTCAGCGAGGAGCGGCGGCGGGATCTCGTCAAGGTCGCCAAGAAGACCGGCGAGGACTGCAAGGTGGCTATTCGAAAATCTCGCCACGACGCGATCGACGTCCTGAACGAGTTGAAGAAGAGCGGCGACGCCTCCGAGGATGAGGTCGAGCGGGCCAAGAAGAAGGTCGAGGAAGTCGTGAGCGCCGCCGGCCAGGTCGTAGACGCCCAAATTCAAAACAAAGAAAAAGAGATCATGCAGGTCTAGGCCACCGGCGGGGCGGTTCGAGTTGCGTCGACCCACAGCAGCGGGGTAGCATTGAGGGGATGCGGGCAATTGCGGCCGGGATGAGCGACGTTGGACTCCAGCGGGAGCACAACGAGGACTGCTTCGCGGTCGTACCCAAGCACGAGCTGTTCATCGTTGCTGATGGCATGGGCGGACACCGCGCCGGGGACGTCGCCAGCCGATTAGCGTCGGAGTCGATCACCGACTTCTTCCAGCGCACGGAATCGGATGATGTCACTTGGCCATTTCACTTCGACACGGAGCTTTCCGACGAAGAGAACCGTTTGATGACGGCCATCCGCTTAGCCAATCGTCAGATCTACGAACATTCTGTGCGCTCTCGCGATTTGCGCGGCATGGGCACCACCGTGGTTGGGGCGCTGTTCAGCCCCAAGAAGCGTCGTATGTTCATTGGGCACGTGGGCGACAGTCGCGCCTACCGCGTGCGCGATGGGGAGATACAACAGCTGACCCGCGATCACTCGCTGCTGAACGACTACCTGGCGGCGATGCCGGACATGCCCGATGAGCAGAAGAGTGAATTGCCGAAGAATGTGATCACGCGTGCGCTCGGCATGCAGGACAACGTCGAGGTCGATCTGCTCAATGACGAAGCGCGGGTCAACGATACGTACGTCCTGTGCTCGGACGGCCTCAGCGGCATGGTCAGTGATGAAGACATTCTGGCCGTCGTCGAAAAGCTCAAAGAACCCCGTGAGATTTGTGATCGCCTCGTCACCATGGCGAATGAGCACGGAGGCGAGGACAACGTGACGGCTGTGGTCGTCAGGATCGTTGAAGGGCAGACTCGAGCACACCTGGAGTTTGCGGCCACTCAAGAGATGCCCAGCATGGGGGCGACCCAGGAAATGCCTGCCGCGCCGACGACACTTCCGGCTGGAGCTCCCGATCCGGACGACGCTCCGCCGAGCTCGAAGCGCTAACTCGTCAGGCGGTCATCGCCTGTATGGACGCGCGCTGAGGCGTCTGGCGCTCCGACCGCCGTTGGCGTTCAGAGCGCCTTAGCGATCACTTGTCGCAAAGCTCCAGCACGAGCGTGCCGTTGGCTTCGCAAATGACGTCAGGGCGGCTGGGATTCATGAATTGCGGGCAGCTGAAAGTGACCTTGATAGCTCCGCCGCCTTCGACTTGCTCATCGACTGACAGCGAACAGACGGAGCTTTGCATGGCGGAGTCCAGATTGGGGCTCAACCATGAAACGGTGGCATTCGCCCCAACACCCCCGGACACACTAGCATTGCGGATGCTGAATTCACGACCAGCTCCGGTCTTAGATGAGGTGCCGGCCATGCTGGCACTGAAGGTGTACGATGTGCCCGCAGCGGTCTCCGTGACCTTGCAGCTGACGCTGGCGCCATCTTTTCCGTCGGTCAGGCGAGGGAGGTTTTTCAGATCTTCTTTTCGCGTCCTCGACGAAAGCCGCAAAACTTCGCCATTCGACAGCGGTAGTGAGTCGGTGCCCGTGGACACGCAATTGCCAGCCGATGTGGGATCAGCGTTGAGTGAAATAGCCACGGCAGCTTGGGGAGGGCTGCCCACCGCGTCATCGCAGGACGTATTCATCCAAGCGCTGGCGATCAGCGTACAAAACATCAGGTTGACTCGGCGCGTCATTGAGGATCTCCTTACTGTTTACCAACGGCAAACAGTTGCGTGTAAGGCTAGTCGCCCGACATGAGGCGCGTCAAAAGCTTTTCGCCTCACAGAGTTACGTGGGTCTCCAGCAGGGTCCAAAGTTGGATTATTACGCCTGCGGGTAATCTTCGAGACCGGAGGCCTTTGTAGCGGGCACCCCTTGTCGCTAAAAGCTATGGCGCCACCGTTAGGAGGGCTGAACGAAGTTGCCGAAAGCAGTCAGGGCCACTCGTGGGAGGGCCCGTGACGGTCGCGACTTGGTGTGGGGTGAGTGAGGGGAATTGAACCCCCGACGACCGGAGCCACAATCCGGTGCTCTACCACTGAGCTACACCCACCAGGAGGGTTCTCGACCGCTGTTCGGCCGAGGGCTGGCGTATGTAGCGCACAGCCCTGGTTCCCCGCAAGCGGGGAGCGCCGTTTGTCGGCCCGCGCCTCCGGCCGTACCCAATCTATATAACCTGGATCCCGTTCTGAAATCCCTGGAAATTGGCTCGCTGACCTGAGCAGCGACATTGGCGGTCGGCGGCGGAGGGGAGGTTTTGACGAAATTCCACCGTCAAGGGGCGGGCGGCTGGGCGTGGAGGGGGCGATGTTGTTAAGCTGATGCGTCGCCGGAGGTGTGTTGCCCTCGAGTGGGCACCGACCAACGGCTGGCAAGGGGACTGGGAAATGCGCTGGAAGATCATCGTCGTGAACGGGGGAATCGTCCTGCTGGTGGGCGTGTTGGTATTTGCTGTGTTGCTGACCACGCTCGGCAAGCGCTTGAGCGACCCCGCGGCGCGCAAACTCGACGTGGATCGGGCGATCAAGTCCGCCAACGCACAGCTGGCTTTGGATGGCATGTTGGTGGAGCGCTGGCTGACCAAACAAGCGGCGGCGGATGCGACCCGCTCTGTCTTCTTGATTGGCAATCCCAAGGCACGGGGAGATGCGGCGACCACGCAAGCCAATCGGATTGCAGAAGAGGCCACTTCCGCCGAGGACTTTCGCGGGATGCAGCCAACGCTAGTCTTGTTCGTGGACAAGAGCGGGCTGGCGCTGGGGCGCAATGACGCGGCACTGATGCGTGGAGACAATATGGGCAGCGCCTATCCAGGCTTGCATGAGGCGGTGAAGTCTGGACAGCCAAGCAGTGCCGTATGGCTGAACCCGGAACGCCAAGAGCAACTCTTTGCCAGCTACGTGCCCGTGCCCGGGGAAAATGGGGAGATCCTTGGACTGCTGGTGCTTGGGACGCCGGCGAATGACGATCGGCTCGACCGTACGAGCAACCTGACCAGCGGGGAGCCGCTAGGGCTGGCGGTCATGCAAGATGGCAACGCCAACGTGATTGCCAAGACGCACGGGTTTCCGGCAGGAGTGCTTCATGGAGATGCCCTGGAAGGCCGATTTGTAACGGGTGAAGCATCGGTGGACGCGATCGACGGGTACGCCCTAAGTGCGGCTCCGCTCGCCGGCTACGTTGAGGCCGATAGCGTTCTGGTGGCAGTCGTGCCCTCATCCTTGGTGGAGCACCTGCCAGCTTTGTTATGGCCGGTCTGGGGCATCACCGCGCTAGGTTTGGCGATGGTGGTTGTGGCCGGTTTCATGATCGGTAGCTACCTGTCACGGCCGATCTCACAGTTGGAAGAAGGATTGCTGATGATTATCAACGGCAAGACCGACATGAGGTTCGAGCTGCAACACGCTGAGCTTGGTGGCCTAGTATCGCGCATCAATTCCCTTCTGAACGCGTTGACCGGCGTTTCGGAGTCGGACGACGACTCTGGCACCTAGCGGAGAAGCCCAGCTTAGGCGCATCGGAAACCCGCCAATCGGGAATTGCGCTCGATGAAACGGGCCTGGCGTGCTATTCGCGTCCGCAGGATCAGGTTGGCTGGTCTTGGGAAAAAGACATGGGATTGTTCGACTTTTTCAAGAAATCTGATGACGGTGGGCCAAAGCCCAAAAGCCAAAAGGAGCTGGCACGCTTGACGCGAGTCGTCGCAAACAAGCTGGCTCAAGATCTGGATCGGCAGGAAGCGATCGCGGAGCTGGCTTCGATGGCGAACCAAGATGGCGCCCGCGCCTTGCTGAAGCGGTTCGATTTCAACATGGACCCGTCGATCACCGACCAAGACGAAAAGGAAAGTGCTGTTCGTGGCATCGTCGCTGCAGGGGAGCAGGCGCTGCCTCCACTGCGTGACTATTGTTTGCGGGCGGAAAGCATCAGCTGGCCCCTCAAGGTTCTGCGCCAGATCGTCGACGAAGAGCACTTAGTGGATGAGTTGCTCGAGCTCTTGGATCAGTTCGATACGGAGTACCTGCGTAACCCCGAACCCAAGATCCAGCTGATCAACGCGCTGGAGGAGTACAACAAGGATGATGTCCGCCTCGTCGTGGAGCGCTTTCTGACTGACGTGAACGAGAACGTTCGCTTTCACGCGGTTGGAACCGTTTTCGCCATGGAAAACGAGGAGTCCCTGGAGCCGCTGTTGGAGGCGCTAGAGGAAGAGGAATCGTTGCGTGTGAAGAACCGCATCGCGGGCGGTATTGCGCAGCGTGGCTGGGAAATTTCGGAATCGCTACGGGAGCGCTTCAAGGCTGCACTGCCGGATACGTTCGAGCTACACGGGGCGACTCTGATCCGGCTTGGATGAGTGAGTGCTTGCGCCTGTCACTCGTCTCGTCAGCGCCCTGTGCGACAAAATGAGAAAGGCCGCCCTCGCAGCAGCGAGCGCGGCCTTTTTTCAGCATCCGGCGCTTATTCGGAGACCTGGTACTGGAACGGCACGCTGAGGCCAATGCCGATCGAGATCATCTGGTTGAACTTGAACTCACGATCACTCTCGTCAATCTTGAGGTCCGGGAATTCGTTGTTCGGACCGCCACCACGGTTGTCGAAACCACCGGTGTTGCGGGCGAAGGGCAGACCGCGCCATTCGGCTCCTAGAGCCAAGAAGCGGTTGAGATAGAACTGAAAGCCGATTCCGAACGTCGGGGCAATTGCCTGGCGAGACTCGGTCGGGAAGTTGACTGAACCGGGGCCGGAGCCCGGGATGCAGCCGCCCTGACCAGTGCCACGCTCGCAAGAGGCACGCTCCGTGACTCCGATGAACGCCGCGCCGCCGAACAAGTAGAAGTCCGTGTCGACGTAAATGCTCTGGAACACGCCAATCTTTCCCCGGAACGGGACGAGAGTGATCTGCGGAGCAGCAGCCCAGTCAATGGTACCCAGTTGCTCCTCGAAGTTCTGACCCATGTTGATCTCGGTCAGCTTGTGATTGAGCGTTGGGGCCCCATTGGCTGCGGTGGTTTGCTGGCGGATGTTGTTGGTCGTTTGGATTTCGTCCGTCAACCCAGTGGTGCTCTTCAACGGTGCAGGGCTGAACGCTCCCCAGCCGCCAATGGCTAGCCAATCGGTGATGTTGTAGTTGAGGCGGGCCCCAACGAGGATCAAGCGCTGATATTCGTCCAACAGGGTGAAGGACACCTGGGGTGCCAACTCCACGCGGCTCTTGCGATAGAGTCGCTGCTGGCGAACCGCAGGAGCGCCCGCCAATGGCCCGGTGAGCTGAATTTCTTGCGCCTGTGCTTGGCGTTCGAAGCCGGTAGCGAACAGTCCCGTGCAGAGTACGGTGGCTGCCAGCAGAGTCGTGATTTGAGCTTTGATGTTCACTGTGATCATTCCGTCGCTTCTCTGTTGTTCCGGCTTGGTTTACTTCGGCAGGCGATAGTCGAAGCTGAATGGTATGAAGATCGAGACACCCAGCTGAGCTTGGACCGCGTTGGTCAGCTTCTTTTCACCGAGCCAAGTGTCGGGGTTTGCCTCTTCACCGGCTTGCGTGGTGGTGGCTTCCAGCTGGTCATTGAAGATGTAGTCGCGAACCTCTAGGGTTGCGGCGAACCAGCGATTGAAGAATACGTGCACGCCGATGCCGGCGTTGAACGCCAACTTGGGTTCGAAGTCGAAGTCGCGGTTGTCCGGATCCACCACCGGAATCGGGCGCGTGCTCAGCGCGCCGACGCCACCGACGACGTATGCATCATACTGGAAGATGAAGTCACCGAAGCCGGCGAACTTACCCATCACCGGGGCATACGTGAAGTTCAGGTTGGCGCCCCACTGGTACTCGGTCAGCGGCACGGAAACGCGCGCTGCACGACGTGTCTGGAAGTTGAACTCGCTATCGGTGTTGAAAGGCTCGAAGTAGTTGCCGTTCACACCAACCGCTAACACGTTCGTGATCCAATAGTTGATGCTCAGCCCGGGACCGGGGTGACTCACGAACTGGTCGTTCAGTGTCAGGCCCCAGTAGGGTTGCAGCTCAAAGCGCCGCACGCGTAGCACGTAAATCTGCTGCACGGCGTACAGCGGCTCGCGGATCTGTCGTGCTGCTTCCTTGTCAAAGTCGAGTGAAGGACACGCTTCAGGGTCAATCTTGCAGATGTCACCGAGGCCACTGTCCTTGGTATCGCCTCCCGCTTCGAGCTCTTTGTCGAGCTCATCGAGCGCGTCACCCTCTTCTTCAACTGCTTCGCCTTCGACTGCTTCGCCTTCCTCGGACTCCTCACCGTCCTCGGCAACTGCTTCTTCGTCTTCGCCCCCTTCCTCGGTGTCATCCTCCGGCTGTGCGAGGACTGTTGCCGGATAAGTGCAGAGCCCAATGGCAGCTGCAAGGAGCAAGATCCGAGTTTTCTTCATCGATGCCTTCTTCCCGTTTTCCCGTAGGCGACGCGTGTGTTCCTAGAAGAGGTGTGTAACTATCTGAACGAGGTGTAAGCGATTGAAAATACTTGCCAAATTAGGCAACAAACGAGGCGGCGAGACTATATCACGCCAAATTTCAGCGTTTCAACACAGAAAACCCGCTGTTTACCAATTCGTCGCGGCGGCGGCGCAGCGTTGTGCAGCAACATGTCAGCTTTCACTTCACTTATGTGTCTGTTGGCATGTCTGCCGGACGTTGGTGGCTTGGTGCGTGACTGTGCGGAGAGTATCCCACACGTATGAGACTGCGGCTGTGGGGGCCGCTTCCATTTGCATATGAGTAGGTCGTGACTCGTTGGAGCACTCCTTCACGAACCGCTGCGGTATGGCCTTGTTTTCGGGCTATCTTTTTCAAGCGTCTTTGCCGAGAAGCGCTTCCACGAAGTCGTCAACGACGAACTCATGCAAGTCATCAGGACGTTCACCAAGACCGATGAATCTCACCGGCAATTTCAAGCTGTCAGCGATGCCTAGAACGACGCCACCCTTGGCAGTGCCGTCGAGCTTGGTCAGCACGATACCACTGAGTGGGAGCGATTCTTTGAATTCTTTGGCCTGAGCCAGGGCGTTTTGGCCGTTGGTGGAATCGATCACCAGCAGCACCTCGTGAGGCGCTCCATCCATCGCTTTGCCCGCGGTGCGTGCGATCTTTTGCATCTCCGCCATCAGATTCGACTTGGTGTGCAGCCGGCCTGCGGTATCGGCGAGGACCACTTGTGCTCCGAGGTCTTGAGCTTTCTTGATGGCATCGAAGACCACGCTCCCAGGGTCTGCCCCGTCTTTGCCGCGAACGACCTCGCAGCCGACCCTCTTGCCCCAGTGAATGAGTTGCTGCACTGCGGCAGCTCGGAAGGTGTCTCCGGCCGCGAGCACGCAGCTAATGCCTTGCGATTTCAGATTTGTCGCCAATTTGCCGATGGTTGTGGTCTTGCCCGCTCCGTTGACACCGACCAGCAGCACGACCGTCGGTTGGGTCTGCAGCTTGAGGCCCGGCGCGCCCCCATCGAAGGAAAGCAGTTGGCGGGCTTGCTCACGTAGAGCTTCCCATACGGCGGCTTCGTCTTTGAGCTCGCCGCTTGACAAGTCACTGCGGACTCGCTCCAGCATGGCGCTAGTGGTCGCCACGCCGACGTCAGAGCCCAGCAAAACCTCTTCCAGGTTGTCGACGATCTCCGGACTTATTTCTGCTTTGCCACTGAACAGCGACTTGAGACGACCAAAGAAACCTTCACTGTCTCGTGAGCGCGAAAGCCCCTTGCGCAATCCGGAGATGTCGCGCTTCGCTTCCTCGACAGGAGCTGGCTTGGGGGTAGGGGGGCTCGGGGCCGGCTTCGCCCCTGCGGGGGGCCCTGCAACGACCTGCTGTTCATCTTCTTTAGCAACCTTCGCTGGCTCAGCCGCGTCAGACGTCGGTGCTTGATCGGCCGCTGAAGGGACAGGCTCCTTCTTGGCGGCTTCGTCGGCAAGCTTCTTCGCGGCGGGTTTCTCTTCCGCGGCTGGTAGCGCTTCGGCGTCCTTTTTGGGCGCGAGCTGTTCGGGCTCGGAACGCTTCTTTCCAAAAGCAAAAAACAGCGCGACCACTACGGCCAGCGCAATCCCAATGTATATAAACGTGTCCATCGTGACGGGGCACGCGAATATCCAACGCGGCACCCGGGGCGTCAACGCTCTCAGCCGTCACTGACACAACTAGTCTCGCTTGGGCACGTTTGGTCGGTCCAGCGGCGGGGTCATCCCTATCAGTCCACGTTCGCGCTGCTCATCGGGTTCGGTTGGACCAAAAGCTGCTTCTTCGACTTCGAGCGCCCAACGTTGAGCACTAGCGTCCCCCCTGGAGGCTGCGATACCTGCGACCCGCGCTGGGGTGGTTTGTGGTCCCCGCTCCCACGGTGTTCCCATGCTCTCCGCCCAACGCGTGAGATGACGCAACAAGCTGCGACGTCTTGTCACCAGTCCGATGTCCAAACTGCCTGGGGCCGGTACTGCCTGTTCGAGAGTGGAGTGCGAAGGTGATGACACAACGAGCCGCGCGCCTTCGGGTAACGAGTCCAAGTGAGGCAGATCGAACCTGCCATCGGCGCCAGTGCTCGCTCGCGCACCGACCGCACCGGCCGCATCTACCGACGGGATGCTGATTGTCAGCGTTGCATCGGCGATAGGTTCTGCGGTGTGGGCATCTCGGACGGTGCCTTGCCATCCGGACGCATTCGGGCCCGACTCGAGAACGCGGATGCCTGGACGCACCACGTCCCGTGTAGCCTCTGCCACCCGATCCTTGCGGCTGGGCGGCCTGCGCCAGGTCTTGAGCACCCACACCGTCACACCTAGCGCTAGCACTAGCCAAGGCAGATGTTGCCATGGCGACGGAGGCAGCAGAGTCAGCTCCGTAGAGAGAGTGTTGCCGGCCACGTACCAGGGCTGCTCCGAGATATACCTAGCGGACAACGTGATGGAGTCGCGGCGCGGCGCGAGGAAGCGACTGGCGACCCGCGCGACGCCGGCTTCCACTCGCACGATGCCGACAACCGTGCCTGCTACATGGGTTTCGACCCAGCCGGAGTCGACAGCCCCATACTGGGAGGACACCGCGACCAATACTTCAAAACCGGAACTGGGGCGTGCCTCGCGCAACTCCTTGGCCCACGCCAACTGCACGCCTCCAACCAAGACCAGGGGCACATGCGTTCTGGCGATGGTCTTGTTACCGTGTTCTATGGTCGCGGAAAGCTGGGCTGGTCCGGGTTCTCCCAGATCCTCGGATCGGACCGTGAAATGCGCTGCTCGGCTGGGAGTGATGCCCGCCGCTCCGAGGGGCACACGCTCTCGCGCTTCTCGTTCCAGCCATAGTCGCACTTGGAAACGATCTTGCAGCGCGTCGGCATCTTGTAGGCGCACCGTGACCCGATGACTTGTGTGATCGAGTCGCCAGCGCTCGGCGTCGACTTCCAGCTTGAGATTGAGCACCAGGTCGGTGGCGACCAGCTCCAGCTGGCGTTCGCTCGGGGCGAAGTAGTCGTTGCCAGCGAACGAGACCGTGATTTTGCTCGGAGTGACCGGGGCTGGAGGCGGGTCAGTGACCAGAAAGCAGAACACTCCGGCCGAGTCCGTGACGTCGGACTGGCTTTGACAAGGCAAGGCGTTGACTCCCTCGAGGACGATCGTTGCTCCGGATATTGCTTGGTCGCTTTCGTCTCTGAGGCTGCCCGTGACCTGTAGACCGTCGTCGCTGGGCGAGACACGGGCGACCGCGAACGTGCTCTCGCCGCGCACACGGATCCGTGCCGCATCCGAGGGCTTGGCAAGACTGAGTCCTAACGCGAGCAGCGCATATTGGAGCACACGTAGGCCTCTCGGGTTGCGCAAGCACGACAAAGCTGCGAAGAACGACATGGTTAGGCGGTGAGCCCTTGTGGCAGGGGAGGTCGGGGCCGTCAGGAAGGTTAGAGGCGATCGCCCGTAACAGTACACGGCGACTTTGTAACATCTTTTCGGCTCTGGAGTCGTGACACGACGATGATAGGATACTTAGGAATGCGGCTCGTTCCGACTGTGGCTTTGTTTGCGCTGGTGACGTCGGCGGCTTTGCTGGTGAGTCCGGCGCGCGCTCAAGGGAGCGTCGAAGAACTGGCGCGCCGTCTGAGTACCAGCGAAGACTTCCGAGTGCGAACGCAGGCAGCGCTGGCCCTGGGCGCCAGTCGAGATACGCAAGCTGTCCGTCCTCTTTGCGGCGGTCTGAAAGATGACAACACAACGGTCCGAGCCGCGTCGGCAGCCGCGCTTGGCAGGCTGTCCTTTCAGGCTGGTCGTGGCTGCTTACGCGAACGGCTTGCGAGCGAGAGCAATCAAGACGTGCGCAGCGTCATCCAGCGTGCGCTGGATCGCATCGGAGATGGTGGTTCCGTCGGCATTCCGCCGGGCACGCGTTATTACATTGCCATCGGGGAGCCAACCAACGACACCACGCGCGCCAAGAGTGCCCTGGACTCCGTCGTGCGGCGGGCGTTGACTCAGCATATCAAGCAGCTTTCGGGGTTTGCGATAGCGCCAGCCGGTGAAACACCAGAGCAGGCCAAGGCGCTGCTTGCCAAACACCCGGGAGTCAAAGCGATCTTCGTCTGGCCCAAAATCAAGGCGAGCTACGCGGGTGGGGCGTTGAAGCTCGAGATGGACCTGTCGTTGTTTACCTATCCAGGCAAGGCGTTCAAGGGCAGCATGAAGCGCAAGTTGACCATGCCGGATACCGAGCAGGGCGACACCTCCAGCGAAGACCAGTTGATCGAAATGGCTGCGGAGCGGCTTGCGCCGGATTTGGAAAAAACCGCAGCTCGGATATAGAATTCACTCGAGCATTTGCACCAACGAACTCGAGCTACCAAAACGGGGAAATCATGAATCAGGCTCAAGTCGCGCAGCGTCCTTCCGGAAGACACCAGCGCAAGCTCAGGAACTACCTGCTCGATAAGCGGTTTCAAATCAAATACGCGAACCTTTTCGCGGGGATAGCTTTCTTCGTCAGTGCGGCGTTGGCGTACCCGTTGTGGTCAGCCAGTAGTGAAATGATCCAACAGAGTCAGGAGTCGGTCGCGCTGGGCAAGGTCGTGCTCGCGGAGAGTCGCAAGGTTAGCGAAGTCGTGAAGATGAACATCGTGGAGTCGAAGGAGTATCAGGACGATCCCTTCCTGAGAAAGACGTTCGAAGCCGATGCGAAAGAGAAGGAAGAGCTGCTCAACCAGCAGCAGGCATCCTTGGAAGAGCAGGCCGAAACGCTCGCCCGGCAGAGTAGGCAGTTCGCCATACTGTTGGCGGCGGCGATGGTGGCTCTCGTCGCTGCGCTGTGGTTCGCTGGCATTTGGATCACCCACAAGGTAGCCGGGCCTGTCTACAAGATGACGCGCCAAATCAAGGAAGTCGAAGATGGTAATCTCGAGGTGCCGTCTCCTCTGCGCAAAGGCGATGAGCTGATGGACTTCTTTGAGGCCTTTCGCCACATGGTGAGGGCGATGCGAGCGCGCCAGCACGGCGAAATCGATCAGCTGGAAGCCGCGATACAGAAGCTTTCCGAGTCGGTCAGCGATGAGCAGCTCAATCCGTTGATTGAGCTACGTGATCGAATGAAGAACTCGTTGGGCGCGACGGAAGCGCCACCCCCGGGCGTCTGAAAGCCTGGCAGTCAGAAAGCTCCCGGGCAGTACTCCAGCACCGGGCCTGAGGGGCCGAAATGCACGGCGGCGGCGTCGATTCTCAAACGCTGCACGGTTGGGTCGTTGGCGTAGCGCGCACGCCACAAGCGACGCGCGGCGCAACGGATGCGTTCTCTCTTGGTCGCAGAAATACTTCCAAACGCCGTCGTATAGGACCCAGCCGAGCGTGCCCTGACTTCGACGACAACCACCAACTCGTCGCGCCGAGCCACGATGTCTAGCTCCAGGTGCCCCAATCGAAGGTTGCGTGCTACTAGGCAAAAACCCTGCGTTATCAGCCAGTTGGCTACCACGCCTTCGGCGGACAAAGCCCGTGCTCGGCGCTGGGGATCACCTAACTGCTGCGACACGCACCGAAGTCGACTCGGCGCGCCAGTGATTGCGCTGTTTGTTCGAGTTCTGCCAGAGACTGACGGAGTGCCGGCCGTGGGGGCCGATCAGAAAAAGTCGTCAGGGCTACCGCACGACATCGAGTTGCGATCGCACTCGGGGCCGGCCAGCGTGCGCGGATCACTCACCTCGGTGCCTTTGCGCACGCAGTAGGACCCTGCCAGCTGGCGATTACCCAAGCCAATGTCGCTGATCAGTTCTTGGCAAACAAAACCATCGGGACACTCGCAGTAAGGGGCGTCCGCTTGCGGGCCCGCGCAACGACAAGAGCAATAAACGGAATCGCTGGGGCGGCGCTCTTCTAATTGACCCTTGACCGGCACGGTCACTGCCGCCGTTCCGTCGGGGATCTGACAGCCGCCGTTGCCATCCGCCTGTCCGTAGGGGCAGGAGACCCGCCCCTGAAAATTGTTCACCAGGCAAACGCGGGTCTCACATTGAAAGGAACGACTTTCGACGTTGACCTCGTCCTTGGCGTAACCCGGAAAGTCGGGGCGGTACTCATCCTCGGGGATGCATGGATCTCCGACCCCGCCAACTTCGCAACCCGTCCCCAGTAGCCCCATAGCTAGCAGCAAGGCGCTGAAGCCCAGCCCGGAGAGGAGTCCGGACCGCAGCGCAGCGGGCTGACTACTCGGGCTCACGACGGGTGCCAGAGCTCTCCTGACGGTGCGGTAGGGGAGAACACTGGAAAAGAGACGGGAAGGATTGGTCATCAGCAGCTTCCGAGGGGTTGTCGCCTGAGCGTCAATGTCTGTTATGAGTGAACTAGTGGTTTTGGGACTAGTGTTTGTCTGAAACTGGCGTTGTCTTCAAACCAGCGTAGCGTTGTGCGTTGAAGCCGCGAACCCTCAAGCTTCGGGTAGCGACACCACTGACCACTTCCGCGGCGGCAAAGTAACCGAGCGTCGTTTGTTCCGTCAACTCAAAACACTAGGGGTGTCGGGCCCTTGTGTAGGAGACTTGGCGAGCGCCAAGGGGTCTCATCGGGGAGTGCGAGATCGCGCCACACCGCGCCACGCCATGCGGGCGGCAAGCCAATTTCAGATACGGTAGATAGCTTCACTGGCTCGGTTCTCGTTGTGTCCGGTGGAGTCTGATTTTGCTGGTTATTTAGTAGTTGTGGGACGGGGTGCGAGTTGCCCGGCGGCGTTCCGAGTGATTTATGGCGGAGCGTTAGAGCGCGCCGCGTCAGTGAGTCGGACATACCCAAGCTCGCTCGGGTCGTTGGGGTCAGAAGCGTCGCCCTATGACGACTGTGTAGGGGCTTCTCGCTCCGACTCAGGCCTGCAGCGCAGCCATTCAAGCCACGACTCCGTCGTTGTTCGATGCTTTTCTCGACGCCGCACATGACTCAGCAATGCGAAAGACCAGCCCGTGCGATCAAAACAAAGATCGCAGTGACCACGCCTGTAAGTGGAGGTGTGATTAGCAATGACGGATAATTTTAAATCCCCAAAGGTAAAACAATGGTGCCTTGACAACGCTTCCACGCGGTATCTAACATCGGCGCTTTCGTGCGGTTCTATCCACTGGTTCTCATTGGGTTTTTTGACGAAAGTTAGAGCCTCGTCCGAGGGCGAACGGGGTTTTGCAAAATTCGGTAGGCCGATCGCTGCCGAACTCTGGCATAGTCGCCGCGCCGCGCTCAGCGGCAGGGCTGAAGTTGTTGTGTTTACGAATGAGTTGGCGAAGTTCGCGGCTCATCCCAAGTCATCGTCGAGTTTGAGGGCATTGAAGGAGAAAGCGGATGTTGCGTAGGCGCATTGCCGGTTTGTGTGTGTTGGCGTCAACCCTGTACATCGGAGGGTCCGTGGCTCGTCCGAGCCCGGCTCACGCCGAAGTCATCGACTTGGATGACGAAGAGGACAAGGCTGCGAACAAAGAGGTCAAGCAGAAGCAAGAGGTTGTCGTCGCAGGACAGATGACTGAGGCCGCCGCGGCTGCCAAACGCTTGTTCGACAAGCAGCGTTGGGCGGAAGCTGCGTTGGCGCTGCACCGCGTGGTCGCAGGCGAAACCGGAGACGACCCGGGCAACCAGCAGTTGGCGCAGTTTTGGTTGGCCATCTGCATGTATCGCCTGAAGTTCTACCAGGCCAGCTACTCGATGTTCTCTTACATCGCGAATACGGACAATCACCTCAAGCACGGACAGACCTTGCTTTGGCTGAGCAAGTTAGCCACGCAGCTGCCGGAGCCGGCGGGCATCATCGATAGCGTCGGCAAGTATGGCGACGACGACTTGGCCCGTTTCAACAACGCCCAGCAGCGGGAGCTGTACTACCAGCTCAACTACATGTTGGGTCGTTACAAGTACACCAACGACAAGGCGTACGAAGACGCGATTCGTCTGTTCAATCGGGTCAAGCCGGAGAGCAAATACTACGTACAGGCGCAGTTCTTTAGCGGTATCAGCTACGTGCAGCTGCGCAAGAGCGTGCCGGCCGTGAAGGCTTTTCAGCGCATCGAGAGCGCATTGGATGAAGGCGTCGAAGGGGTCGATGACGAGGAGCGCATGCGTGACCTGTCGTACCTCTCTCAGGCGCGTACCTATTACTCTGCTTCAATCAAGCTCGATCCGGAGACGAACGCCCCGAGCGTCAATACGGAGAAGCTCAGCGCGGCGGTGAAGTACTGGAACCAGATTGACGTCGCGAGTGAGTACTGGCTCGACGCGTTGTTCGAGCAGTCTTGGGCCTACTTCATGGCTGGAGACTATCCGCGCGCTTTGGGGAACATCCACACGATCAAAGCGCCTTACTTTCCGGGCTCATTCTACCCGGAGGCGGACATTCTGAAGGCGGTCATCTACTTTGCGAACTGCAATTATGAGGCTGCTTCTACGGTGGTTGCGCGCTTCAACAAGCGCTACGTACCGATCCGAGATGAGCTGAAGAAGGTGATCAAGAAGTACGAAGGCAAAGGCCAGGCCGAAGCCTTCTACAAGTTCCTGCTCGAAGTTCGTAAAGGCAACGCTGACATCCCCCCGGCCATCAAAGGCATCGTGGAGGACTCTCTCAGTGATCGCCAGCTGCTGCGTAATATCGAGTACGTGCGCCAGTTGGAGGAAGAGTCTGCGCACTTCAAGAAGGCACCTGGGCGCTTCCGTACGTCGGGCTTGGGTCAGTTCATTCAGGACCGTCTGAGCGAGTCACGCCAGATCGCCGTGCGCAACGCCGGCGAGTTGGCAAAGTCGCGCTATCGTCGCTTCATTGCGGAGCTAGATGAACACTTGAACAACGGCGAGAAGATCTTGATTGATATCACCGCCGCTCAACGCAACCTGCTGGATGAGGCAATCAAGCAGGATCAGGTGACCGCCGCCGAGTCGAAGATCTACGGTGTGGTCAACCCGGATGAGGAGCACGTCTTGTGGCCGTTTGACGGCGAGTTTTGGCGTGACGAACTAGGTTTTTACCGCCAGGTGGTCGAGTCCGCCTGCGGGAGGTAATGCATGATGAAGCAAGCGAACAAGCTGTCCATTCTGTTAGTGCTGGCCTCGGCGCTGGGAATTTGCGCCGGAACTGCCTCGGCAGGCGAGGCTGCCAAGGCACGTTCAGGCGCCAAACTGAGCAATGAGTGCGTGGCGCCACAGGCCTACAAGGAGCTAGAGACCTGCCCGGGAGGCCCAAAGAAGTTTACTGGCAGAGACCGGCCGAAGACTGCATTCAAGTCGGCTCCCCCGCCCCGCGAACGCAAGAAACTGAAGGACACGCTCGCGCCCAAGGACGCCGCCCAGAGCATGGCGGCGGGTCAACGCGATACACGTAAGACGCGCCTGGCGGCCCGTTCGCGTGCGCTGTTGATCACCGAGATCGGTGGTCTTGAGAGACTGTTCCGCAAGACCAAGAAGAGCAGCAAGGACCGCCCGCAGCTGGTTCGGCGTTTGGCAGAAGGTTACGTAGAGCTCGAGTCGGCGGCTAACCGCGACATGATCGAGGCGAACATCAAGGCCGATGATGCCAAGCGCAAGAAGCAGCGCAACACCTACGACAAGTACAAGAAGGAAGCTTCAAAGGCCAAGAAGATCCTTCAGGCGGCGCGCAAGAAGGCGATTCTGTTCTACCGCGTGATGAAGCGCGACTACCCGAAGTACTCCAAGATCGATGAGGTCTTGTATTACCTCGCGTACGAGTACGAGCAGGCCAACCAGCTCGACAAGGCCCGCCAGGTGTACCTCGAACTGATCGAGAAAGCGCCCAAGAGCAAGTACGTGCCGAATGCCTATCTGGCATTTGGTGAGCTGTTCTTCAACGAGGCCATGGCCGATCCTTCGAAGTGGGCTCTGGCTGCCAGCGCTTACCAGAAGGTGACGGAGTACCCGCCGCCAGAGAACAAGGTCTACGGCTATGCTCGCTACAAGCTGGCGTATGTCCACTGGAATAGCGGCGAATACGCCAAGGCAATCCAGGAGTTCAAAGAGGTCATCGACTACGGCAACAAGTTCCCCAAGTTGGCCAACGCCAAGCAGTTGCAGAAGGCAGCTCGCCGGGATCTAGTGCCGGTCTACGCAGTGGCAGGAAAGCCCAGCCGCGCGTACAACTTCTTCAAGCCGCTCAGCGGTGACAAGGGCGGTGAGAACGAGAAGACCCTGGACATGCTCAACGACCTCGGGTTGGCGTACATGGATACTGGCCACTACGGCGAAGGTATCGAGCTGTACGAAGACCTGATGACGCGGGACAAGGGTGACCGTTTCTGTAAGTACCAGACCCAAGTCACCCACGCGACCCAGGCCATCAAGGCCAGCGACAAGGTGGCCATCAAGAAGGAGATGGACAAGCAGTTGCAGGTGCGTGAGCAGTTCGGCAAGGGCAAGCACTCGGCTGAGGCGAAGCTGGATTGTGACAACCGCACCGCAGAGCTGCTCTCCGAAACCGGCATGAGCTGGCACTTGGAGGCTGTAGGCACCGGCGGTACCCGCGGCACGGGTGACAAGGAAACGATGCGTTTGGCGTCGTACCTGTACCAGAAGGTCGTCGATAACTTCACGCAGGAGGACTTTGCCAAGTTCGAGTTCCCGCGCATCATGAAGGACGACTGGCCCAACATCTACAAGATCAAGTACGCCATGGCGGACTTGCTCTACGTGCAGGAGCGCTGGGAAGACTGCGGACCTGCGTTTGATGCCGTGGTCGCCGCCAATCCCACGGGCCCTGAGGCCCCCGAGGCTGCGTACGCTTCAGTGCTTTGCTACCAGAAGATGTACGACCAGACCCACAAGGGGGATGAGGACCGTCAGGGGCGTGGCCTGGGGCCGACAGGCGCCCGAGCAGAGGACTCCGACAAGAGCGAGTGGGAGAAGTTCAAGCCCAAAGACTTCACCGACATGCAGAAGGGCATGATCACGGCCTTCAACCGCTACGTTTGCTACATCAAGCCCCCCAAGGGCAACAAGCAAGCTTACGACCAATATGTCGAGGTGAAGTACGCCCGCGCTCGTACCTACTTTGAGGCGCAGCACTGGGAGGAGGCCGCGATCGGCTTCCGCGACATCGCGCTCAACCACACGGACCACGATTCGTCGATCTTCGCCGCTCAGTTGTATCTCGAGTCGGTGAATGTGCTCGGCTCGAAGAGCGAGCCGCCGAAGCCGATGTGTTACAGCGACATGGCTGACGACGTGCCGGCGTTCTTGGAGCTGTTCTGCGGCGAAGACAAGTACGAGGACAACAAAGAGCAGTGCGACCTGCTGACCCGCATCCAGTGCGACGTGAAGCGTCTCAAGGCCGAGAAGATGGTTGAGATCGCTGACAAAGACGGTGGTCCTGGTGCGCTAGAGAAATACAAAGATGCTGGCGACGCCTACATCGATATCTGGCGTACCTACGGTGAGAAACAGCTGTCTTCCGGCGGCGAGTCTCAGTGCGGAAAGATGGAGGAAATCCTCTACAACGCCGCTCAGTCGTACCAGGCCGGTCGCTTGCTGGCGAAGGCCATCAGCGTGCGCATGTTGCTGCTCAACCCGCAGTTCCGCCTCAACGAGACAGAACTGGCGCAGAAGTCTCTGTACCAGCTAGGCCGCAACTACCAGGCAATCGCCGTGTACGACCAAGCTGCCAAGTTCTTCATGCGCTACGCGGAAGCCACCAAGTACAAGGGTGAGGATGCAGACAAGGCGGTCAGTGACGCCGTCGTGCTGAACCTCGGCCTAGGTTTGGAAGCTGAAGCCATCGAAGCCGCCAGCTCATTCAACCGCTACTACGGACGCAGCAAGCCCGAGCAGGCCGCGCAGATCGCGTTCGCGATCGCTGCGCACTACGCAGAAAAGGGCGAATGGCTTGAGGTGAAGAAGAAGCTCGCCGGCACTGCAATGCGACTGATTGACCGTCAGCCGGCCTTGGATGTGCAAGTTCAAGCGCACGCGTTGCTGGCCAAGGCCAACATGGAAATGAAGATCGACCCGCCAGCTCGCCGTGAGTACGGCAAGGTGGTCGCGCTGTGGAAAGACCCGCAAAAGGCCGCGGCAGCGGTGGGCGTTGAAGGCGAAGATGCATCGTCCAAACAACGCCGTTTGGGCCGCGCCCTGACGGCCGTCGGCGAAGCCTTGTTCTACTTCGCGGAGCGTAAGCGCGACGAGGTCAACAAGATCAAGTTCCCCGTGTACAAGGGACCTGGATATCAAGACGCCGTCGTCAAGCACATCAACACCAAGGTCAAGGCTTGGATCGACAAGAAGCGTCCGAAGGTGCAAGAGGCCACCAAGGAGTACAAGAAGATCGTCGACTTGCAGCCGCTACCTCCACCGAAGTGGGTGATCGCTGGCGGTGCTCGCGTCGGTGAGATGTGGGCGACCTTCGTGGAAGAATTCCGCGCTGCACCCATCCCTGACTCCATGAAGCGGGACCCGGTTGTGCGCACCGCCTACTACGGCGCTTTGGATGACGCGTCCGAGCCGCTGAAGCAGATCGGCAAGAGCGCCTACAAGACCTGCCTCGAATATTCTGTGACCTACCAGTACTTCGACGAGTTCAGTCGTCAGTGCGAGGAGTGGTTGGCGGAGAACTACAAGAACGAGTTCCACTTGATCGACGAGTTCCGAGGCTCACCAAACCGCGTCAACAGTGTGCTTTCAGAGCGGCCAAACCCGCTCCGGGCCGACGGCACGCCATTCGTGATCGCCACTGAAGTCAACAAAGCGCCCGCCAAGAAGGCGGCTGAAGAGACAAGTAACTGAACGGAGATAGAGAATGAAGACGAAGACATCACTCCGTAACTCATCACTCCGCTGCAGAGTCGGCTATCTGGCGGTCGTGCTGGGACTCCTCTCGGCCGCCTGCGGTGGCTCTGGTTCTGAAGCCAAGGACCCAGGCAAAGCGGGAGCGGGCGGCGAGCCCATTCGCAAGGTCAGTGCCGCGGCAAAGAAAGAGCATAGCCAAGCGCTGGACGACTTCACTCGTCACGAAAAGGCGTTCGACTGGAGCGAAAGCAGCTGTCGCAGCGTCGCCCAGAAGTTCATCCAAGCTTCGGACAGGCAGAAGTCGGACACGGGCAAAGCGCTGCCAACCGCGCTTTACAATGCGGGCGTGTCCTACATGCGCTGCGGCCTCGAGAAGGAAGCGTTGGAGCAATTCCAGGCTTCCACGACCGCTGACGGCACGTTCCATCGTGGCCGGGCCCAAATGGCTCTCTTCGATTACCAGAAGACGAAGGATTTGGATTCGACCATCACCAAGCTGGAGCAGATCATTCGAGATGCTCGCTTCCAGAACGTGGAGGCGCTGGTCAGTGTAGCGGCGCTGCAGATGGAACGTGACAGCAGCGAGGCCACGAGCGATGGCGCCAACGACTTCGAGCGCGCGAAGAAGAACATCCAGCGCGCGCTGGCTATCGATGACAGCTTCATGCCTGCCTTCAACCAGCTAGCGATCTACTACATGGAGAACGCGAAGCGGAAGTCGGGTGCACGCAAGGGACGGCGTCGCGGTCTCGTGGTCTCCGGTACCAAGCGAACCCGCGTCAACCAGCAGCAGCTGGAGCTTGCGGCACTGGTGGCCTCACAGGCGATCGCAAAGAACCCCAACTACGCCCCGATTCACAACACGGCCGGTTTGATTCAGGTCCAGATGGACAACTTCAACGGCGCCGTGAAGAGCTTCGGGCGGGCGCGCTCTTTGGACCCCAAGTTCTTCGAAGCGCACATGAACTACGCAGCGGTGAACCTGTCCTTCAGAGGCTTCAAGGAAGCACAGAAGTCATATCAGGATGCCCTCAAGTTGGAGCCGAATGACTACGAGGCCCACCTCGGATTGGCGTTGGCGTATCGCGGTGACATCAATGATGCCAACTGGGACGGCAATATCGCCAATGCCCAGAAGCACCTAGACATGGCCAAAAAGCTCGATCCCAAGCGAGCGGAGACCTACTACAACGAGGCGATTCTCACGCAGGAGTACCGCGCCAAGAGCAGCGGTGATGTCAACAAGACGATCCCGACCTTGAAGGAAGCGGTCAAGCAGTACGAGTCGTTCATCGCCAAGGCGGGCGGAGAGTCGCAGTATGCGGCGGCCGTGAAGGTGTCCCGAAACCGTATTCAGGACATCAACGACACCATCCAGTTCGTTGAGGAAGGCGAGAAGATCCGCAAAGAGCAGGAAGAGTTCGACCGACAGACGAAAGAGCTGGAAAAGAAGCAGAAGGCTGAGGAAGAGGCCAAGAAGGCCGAAGAGGCCAAGAAGGCCGGCGACAAGCCCGCTGAAGCCGCGCCTCCGCCCCCGCCTGCTGCGGAAAAGAAGTAGCGTTTTGCAGTGGTCCCGTTCCGAAACGACGGGACCACGGCATATTGCTGACAGGAGTGTCGCGTCGCTTCTGTCAAATACCGTTTAGGCGCGATCCCGTTCGAGGCGAGCCGCTGTGAGCGGGAGCTTTGGGGTGACGTGCTCGGATTTTTTGAAACTTGGCGGTCCCGGCACTGTCAGACCCCCCCACGGAGTTCGAGATCGGGAACATTCCCACTTTGAGGGACTCCTATCGCAGCAAGCGGATTGACGAAGCACTTCTCAACTGAGTACAATCCCACTGAAATTCCGACAGAAACTTCTAAGGAGACCAGAAAATGCAGCGTCGTTCAGCTCGTGTATTCGCAGTCGCAATCGGCATGAGTGCCTTGCTCATCGCCCCCACCGTGTTTGCCCAGGAAGAGGGCGGTGAAGGCTACGGATATGAGTTCGACGATGACCCGCTGAACGCGGGCGGTTTTGGTCCCAATGACGCGACGATTCGCGTGCGCCCCCGGGCCGCGCGGACGACGCTGATTCGCCCCCGGACGTCGTTCGTCCCGGAGATGCTCAAGTCGGTCGAGAATCTGTAGTCCGCTGGCTGCCACAACTGCATCACTGAGAAAACTCGGAACAGGAAGAGGAAACTAGTATGGCCAAGGCCTCCCTAACTTTTGCGATCTACCAATGCGACCAGTTCGTCCGACAAGAGACGGTAGAGCAGGATGTGGTGAAGATCGGACAGGATCCGAAGAGTCACCTGCACGTTGATGATCCGGCCGCAGCAAGGATGCACGCGGTGATCGAGGTTGGCGATGTGAACGACGTCACCTTGATCGACCTGGGCAATGACCCGGGAACTCTGGTCAACGGCGCAGTGGTCAACAAATGCAAACTGAACGTGGACGACCAGATCCAAATCGGTTCCACCCTGCTGTTGTTCCAGGATATTCAGCCCGCCGCACAGGTAGCGCCCCCACCGCCAGCGGGAGGTGGTCACACGTTGATTGGTGGTACGGCCGCGGCGGCAATGGCGCAGGATTCACTGCCGCCTGAGTCGCACAACCCGTTCGCTGCTGCTGCTGCAGCCGCTGCTGCGCCCAACCCCTTCGGCGGAGCCAATCCATTTTCGGCTGATCCGTTTGGAACTCCTGCTGCTTCAACCGTTCCAGATGACGCACCGCCTGGCACGTATACATATCAGTTGGTCAAGAGCGGCCCTGACGTCAGCCCCGACGAGGTGGAGCTGCCTCATGTCGCCTCCGTCGAGGTGATGGTCATGTGGGGAGACAACGTGTTGCACGTGTCTCACTTGACGCCCCCCCGAAACTTCTACGTGGGTGAGGAACAGGGCAAGGCTTTCTCTGTCGACTTCTTTATCCCCTCCGAAAAAATCGGCACCACGCGCATGCCTGTGGTTATCGGTGACCAGTCCAGCGCATCCGTGGTGATCCCGCAGGGCGCTCAGGGCAGTGTGGAGATTGAGGGCCAGCCCAAGATGTCGCTGGACCAGGCCGCCGCTCAGGCGCAGCCATGTGCAGAGTTGGCTGGTGCGCGCCAGCTACCGCTCCCCGCGGGGGCCAAGGCGCGAATCCAGGTCAATGACATGGTGTTCCAGGTCCAGACGGTCAATGCGGGCAAGCCTGTGCCCCACGGTTTGGCGAGCGGATTCGACTGGAACGTCGCTATGTACTTCGGTCTGTCGTTCCTGTCGGTAGGCAGCTTGATGTTGGCCATGGCCTTCTTCGTGCCGCCCATGGGGCTGACTGACGGTGAGGGCTTGGATCAGGACCAGTTGATCTTGATTCAGCAGTACCTGAACGCCGCCGCTGAGCGCGAGCAGGAAGAAGAAGAGACGGAGCAGGCTCCTGAGGACAACGCCGACAACAAGGAAGGCGGAACGGGCACCAAGGCCAAGGGCGAAGAAGGCTCTATGGGCAAGGAGAGCTCGCAGGAAACCAACAAGCGGTACGCCGTCCAGGGGCCCAAGGACAATCCCGATCCTCACTTGGCACGTCAGGCTGCCCTGCGCGAGGCGGTTGAGTTCGGCATGATCGGTCTGCTCAACACCGGCGCGACGGGTGATCCGAACGCGCCGACCGCGCCGTGGGGCCGCGAGACCTCTCTCGGTATGGATGAGGTCAGCGCCATGGGTAACATGTGGGGCGATGAGATCGGTGATGCCTATGGCGCCGGCGGTCTGGGCCTGACTGGCATCGGCGAAGGCGGTGGTGGTCGTGGTGAAGGCATCGGCTTGGGGTCCATCGGAACCCTGGGGCACGGCGCAGGCACCGGAACGGGCCAGGGTTTTGGTTCAGGGCACGGCCGTTTGGGCGGATCGCACCGAACCAAAGCTCCGAAAGTACGCATGGGTGCGACGACCGTCAGTGGTCGCCTACCGAAGGAAGTGATTCAGCGTATTGTTCGTCAGAACTACGGTCGCTTCCGCCTATGTTACGAGAAGGGCCTGGCCACGAACCCCAACCTCGAGGGTCGTGTATCTGTGCGCTTCGTTATCAACCGTGATGGATCCGTGTCCAACGTAGGTAATGGCGGTTCGAGCTTGCCGGATTCGGGCGTTGTGAACTGCGTGGTGCGAGCGTACTACGGTCTTAGCTTCCCGAAGCCCGAGGGCGGGATTGTGACGGTCGTCTACCCGATCATGTTCTCTCCCGGTTGAGCTTGGCTGGCCAGCGCGGCGCGCTGCCCGAGTCTTGAATGCGAAGGCGACTTGGCGCTCTTGAGCCGAGTCGCCTTCGGCGTTTGTGGGGCTTGCCGGGATCGAACTCTCAGTGATTTCTGGACGTGTAAGTTTCTGATGCTTTACGGCTGGGGCAAAACCCTCTAATAATTCGTTTTCGTTTTCGGCAAACGAACACAACCTTGGAGAGGTGACGTGCAAATGAACCTGCGGAAGTATTCAAAGCTCGCCACGTTGGCAGCCTCGGCGCTTGCTGTTTTGATCAGTGGTTGCAGTCGTGATCACATCAAAGCAATTGAGCTTGCGAACGCAGGTGACCAAGCGGTCAAGATCAACGTCAGCGGTGCGGTCAAGAAGTACGAAGAAGCGACGCGTTTGGATCCGACTAACCACCACATCTTCTGGAAGCTGTCACAGGCTTATGCCAAGCAAGAAGAGTGGAGCAAAGTGGAGACGACCCTGTCACGCGCTGCAACGATGGACCCTGCCAATGCTGACTATCAGTACTGGCGTGGCTTGTCGTTCATCAAACTGGCAGAAGCTGGCAACAATGACGCCTACGGCGATGCGCTCGAGCCGCTGAAGAAGTGCGTTGAAATCGATCCAAACTACGCTGAGTGCTACCACCTGCTGGGTGAGGCTTCGCTTTGGAATGGCGAGGAGCAGGAAGCGATCAACAACTATCACAAGGCGATCGAGCTCAATCCGAAGAAGGGCTACTTCTACATCCCGCTGGCAGACACCTACATCAACTTGAAGATGTACGATCCGGCCGCCAACATCCTGTCCGAAGGTGAGCGGCTGTTGGAGAAGGTTCAGGCGAACAAGAACCCGCTCTACAACCTGTATACGTTGCTCTACAAGGTCCATCAGTCAAAGGACGACATCAAGAGCGGCGTCGCGGCACTGGAGAAGGCCAACCAGATCGCTGGCGACACGCATCCCGAGATCGCTTTTAACCTCGGCAGCGCCTATGCCGTGATGAAGCCACCAGAGAAGGACAATGCAGTTCGACTCTTGAAGTCCTTTAACAAGCGTGCTTGCCGTAGCGCGAAGGCGCAGAAGCAGTTCAAGGATCAGTGCCAGACGAGCTCCACGTTGGTGCAGCAGCTCGGTGGTTCTTGAAGCAATAGGTGCTGAGTAACCAAAGGTAGGGACGACTCCGCCACCTACACGGCAAGACACACGTCAACGCAGCAAGCGGTCGAACACGTATCCAAACGTCGGCCAAAACTGCGCAAAAGTATGAAAGCCGGCAGCTTTGCTGCCGGCTTTTGTGTGTTAGAACCGTGGCTCGGAGGTTCTCGCCATGCAGGTCACCGACAACGTCGCTGAACTGAAGGAAATTCACGATTTTACGGGTGCCGTTCAAGTTCTGGAACAGGCCATCCGAGACGCAAACGATTTACCCGCCCCTGAGCTTGCTCGCTTGCACCTGGAGGCCGGCGAATTGCTCAGCGAGCAGCTCGGCGAACAGACGCGTGCGCTGAAACATTTTCAGGATGCTTTCAAGTTGGATCCGACGTGCGGGGCGTTGGTCCACGCGGTGGATGCCTATTGGATCTGTGGCAAACGCAACATGGTTCGCAAGCTGCTGGAGCTGGATGCGCGTTCCGAGTCGAGTCCGGAGAACCTAGCGGCGCTAGCGGATGTGCTCGTCGATTTTGGAGAGTTCGACAAGGCGGCGAAGATGTACGACCGCGCGCTGTCGATGCAGGGGTGCCCAGTCGATGTCGCTCAGCGCGCTCAGGACTTGGCCGCTGGCGAAGATGAGTGGAGCGCGCGTTCCCAGGAGATCCTGGAGGATGCCGCTGGTGATGGAGCCGAAGCGCTCGCGCTCGCCCACGTGCGCGCCGCGCGTCTCGCCAACCGTTTCGATGCCGAGGCTGCGGGCCAGCAATTCCAGGCAGCGTACCGAGCTTATCCGCTGCGGGAAGTGGCCGTTCCTTTGGAACAGGCCTGGATCGAGCAGGGGGCCCGAGAGGCGCTACTGACCGAACAGCAGCAGATACTTGAAACACACGCGGAACACGCATCTTACCTTGCCCTACAGTTTGGTCTACGCTGGTTGTTCGCGTGGGAAGATCCCGCCACCGCGGAGGCTTTCTTCACGACCGCCGTCGAACGTGATCCCGGTAATCCTCAAGCATTCAGTTTGCTCGTGCGCTGCCTTCGAGAAGGGAGTCGCTTTGACGAGGTATTGAAGCTTGCCGAGCGAGCCTCGGCCGGGCTTCCTGAAGTTCCCGCGAAGGGCTTCCTGCTTCAGGTCGCTGGCTTGGTTGCATGGCGGGACCTCGACAACTTGGATGTCGCTAGAAGCTTCTTCGAGCGACTCGCTCAACTGAACCCAGCACACCCCACATTAACTGCTTTCGCAGATGAGAGCGGTGTGCCATTGACTAACTCGGGCAAAAAAGCCAGCGTTTCACCAGCAGAACCGTCTGATGCGGCATCGCCTGAAGCGACGCCTGCCGAAGCCACCCCGAAGGAGCCACCTAAGACCGTGGAGCAAGAAACTCAAAACGTTGCCGATGATTCAGACAACACGAGCGCCGAGGAAAGCGCGACTGAAGGCGGTGATGCTGAAGCTACTGAAAGTGCCGGTGTGAGCGAGGGCGAACTCGCAGAGCTGAGAGAAAAGGTTGCGTCCTTGGAAGGCGGGCGTCCGCACGACTACGTCAAGGCCGTGGTGGCTCTGGCGGAGGCGCTGCCCCCGTCGGACGAAAAGGTCGAGCACTACCTAATGGCGGCTGAGCTCTACACGTCCAAGTTCAAGAACCAGGCGGAAGCGGTCAAGGCTTACGAGTCCGTTTTGGAGGTCGACCCAACTCATCATGAAGCCGTCGAGTTCTTGCGTGACTCGTACGAGAAGCGGCGTGACTGGGAGAAGTTGATCGGTTTGAAGCAGCTGGAGGCATCCAGACTCGATGGCGAGGAGCGGCTGGCGGTCTACAAGGACATTGCGCAGCTAGCCAGTGATCGCATCAAGAAGCCAGCTGTGTGCGTTGAACTCTGGGCGGTCGTTCTCGAGGCCGATCCGAATGACGTCGACGCGCTACGTGCGCTGTCTCAACTGTACGAACGCGATCGCAGCTATGAGCAGCTTGCCGATGTGCTCGAGCGGCTGGTGGAGTTCACCGACGATCTGGACGAGAAGACGAAGCTATTGCAGAAGCTTGGTCAGGTGGCAGGTGACCGCCTGAAGGATGACGCACGCGCAGCAGAAGCTTACCGCATGCTGTTGACGTTGGAGCCCGATGATCGTCGTTATCAGGAGCAGTTGAAGAAGCGCTATCTCGCGCTTGGGCGCTGGGATGAGTTGGAGATGTTCTACGCGCAGACGGAGCGTTGGGACGAATTCATTCGCATCCTTGAAAGCAACGAGTCCAAGACCAAGGACACGGAGCAGCGTCTGGGGATGCTGTTCAAAGTCGCTGAGCTGTGGATGACCCAAAAGGGCAAGCCCGATCGCGCCGCACGTGCCTACGAAAAGATACTCTCGATCGATGAGCAGAATGAGGAGGCCGCCGATCGCCTGATCCCAATCTACAGCGCCGCGAACAACGCAAAAGGTTTGAGCGGGGCGATTGAGGTCAAGTTGGCTCACGTCACGGATCCGGACTTGAAGCTGGAGCTCCTGCGCCAAGTTGCGGAACTCTATCAAGGACGCGCCAACGACAAGGCTATGGCCTTCGAACGCTTGCTGGAGGCATTTCAGCTCAATCCCAGTGATGCGCAGTCTCAAGAGGACGTTGAGAACGCAGCCAAGTTGACTGGCAGTTGGACGCAGCTGGTCGAGGCCTATGAGGGCGCGATCGAACAAGATGATGAGACCGGCATCCAGCTGCGGCTCAGGCTCGGGCGCATTTTGGTGGATGAGGTGGAAGACGTCGATGCGGCGCTTTCCCACTATCGGGCGGTGTGCGAGGCGGAACCCGAAAACGAGCAGGCCTTGGAGGCCCTCGAAAAGTTGTACGTCAAGACGGATCGCCCGACAGATCTGTTGGACGTGTACCAGCGTCGCGCGGAGCTGACGGTTGAGCCCGAGCAGCGCAAGCAGATCTTGTTCGAGATCGCAAAGCTCTACGACTCCAAGCTGGAGCAGCCGGAAGACGCGATTAGCACCTTCCAAACGGTGTTAGCTGAGGACCCGGCGGACGTCGCGGCGTTGGCTGCCTTGGATGACTTGTATCAACGCACTGAGCAGTGGGAGCCCTATGCGGACGTGTTAGCGCGGCGCATCGAGTTCGAAGGGTCCGAGCAAGCTCTGTTGGACCTGAAGTATCGGCTAGCTCGTGCGCAGGAAAAGCACCTGGACGAAGCTGAAGCGGCGCTGGAGAACTACCGCGAAATCCTGTTCATCAATCAGGAGCATGAAGGCGCCCGCGCCGCGCTCGAAGCGATGTTGAAGGGAGAACTGAGCGCTCAGGCCGCGGCCATCTTGGAAAACATCTACGAGGTTTCGGGCGAGTGGGAAAAGCTCATCCAGGCTCTGGAGATCTTGGTCAAGACGACCACTGAGCCTTCGCGAAGAGTAGAGCTGCTGCGCAAAGTCGCCATCAATGCGGCAACCCAGCTCGGAGATCCGAGCCGGGCGTTTGACGCCCAGGCACGCGCGGTCAAAACTGACCCAACGCTGGCGGAAGCCCGCGAAGAACTCGAGCATTTTGCGGAACTCGCCAATACTTGGGAGAGCTTGGAAAAGCTCTACGACGCGATCGCCGATGAGCTGGATGATGCGGCCCTCAAGCGAGACTATTGGCTGCGTTTGGCCGCAATCCAGGAGCGCCGCGGCGAGGTTGACGAAGCCGCCGCCAGCTATGAACACTTGCTCGAGCTGGACCCGGCGGACAGCCAGGCGCTGCATTCTCTCGACTCGTTGTTCCGCGGAGCAGAACGCTGGAAGGACTTGGTCGCCGTCTATCGCAAGCGGATCGAGCTGAGCCTGGACGACGCGGAGCGTGAAACTCTGTACGCGGAAATGGCGGAGATCCTAGTCCAACGCTTGGAACAGCCAGATCTCGCGATTGCGGCCTACCAGGAGGTGCTGGAGTTCGCCCCCGCTAGCGGAGTCGCGCTTGGCGCGCTCGATGCGCTCTACACGGGGCAGGAGCGTTGGAGTGATCTGGCGGAGAACCTGACCTCGCGGCTCGCCTTGGAGGAGACCGAACATGCTCAGCTCGAGTTGATGCTGCGTTTGGCGGCTCTGCGCGAGCAAAAGATGCAGGATACCCAGGCGGCAGTCGAGGGCTATCGTCAAGTGCTCGATCGGGATCCGTTGAATGAGACGGCGCTGGGCGCACTGGAGCGGCTCGGCCAGGATCCGGAAAACGAGCTGATGATTGCCGAGATCCTCGAGCCGCTGTATCGAGACCAGGGCAATTATCAGAAGTTGATTGGCGTGTATGAGGTCCAAGAGCGGCGCGAGCCGGACCCCATGAACAAGGTCAATCTGCTCCACCAGATCGCGGCCTTGTACGAAGATGCGGCCGGCGACATCAACGCGGCGTTCGATACGTACTGCCGTGCGCTGGCCGTCGATCCATCGACGGAAGCAACGTTGGACGGGCTGGACCGCTTGGCCCGGTCAACGGGACGCTTCGAAGATCTTGCGGCGCATTTCGAAAAACTGGGTGAAGCTCAGGAGGAGCCGGAGCTGTCCAGCCAGCTTTACACGTTGGCAGCGCGCACAGTCGAAAACGACGTGCGCGACACCGACCGTGCGATCGAGCTGTACCGCAAGGTGTTGTCGATTGACCCGGTAAATCTCGACGCCGCGCAGTCGCTGCAGAACCTGTTCCAGATCGCTGACCGCTCCGAGGACACTTCCTTGATCCTGCAGCGCAAGGCCGAGATTCTGGATGACCTAGATGCTCAAAAAGAGGCGCTGTACCAGGCCGCGCTGATCGAGCAAGAGGTGCTGGGCCGGGCCGAAAAAGCGATTGCGGTCTATCACAAGGTGTTGGAACTCGACGAAGAGGACCTGCGCAGTGTCGACGCACTGATAGAGCTATACTTAGGGCTCGAGAAGTGGGCCGAGCTGCTCGAGGTTCAGTCAAAGAAGGCGGATCTCGTTCTGGATTCGGACGAGAAGAAGATGATCTTCTACCAGATGGGGTCCGTGTACGAGCGGGAGCTCAACGACCTCAACAAGGCGACGGACACCTACCAGCGCGTGCTGGAACTGGACCCTGACGATCTCGAAGCGCTCGGGCGTCTAGACGCGTTGTACCTTGCCACGGAGAATTGGCAGGAATTGCTCAGCGTGCTGACGCAGGAGTCGGAGCTGGCAGCCGATGCCGACGAGGCCATCAGCTATCAGTACCGCATTGCGGAGCTATATGAAAAACGTCTCGAGGATGTTCCGCGTGCGGTCGAGCTGTACCGGGAGATCCTGAACATTCAGCCCGCTCATGGTCCAACCCTGGCGGCGCTGGAGGGCATCAAAGGTGGGCAACGCGAACCGCTGGCTGCGGCCATGGTGCTGGAGCCGGTCTACGAGGCCACCGGTGAGTTCGGGAAGCTGATCGGGACACTCGAGGTCCAAGTCAGCCACACCGAGGAACCGTTCGCTCAGGTGGAGCTGTTTCATCGTATCGCGACGCTGTACGAAGAGAGCCTCGGGGACTACGCGAACGCGTTTGAGACGTATGCTCGCGCCGTAGCGGTGGACTGTCGCAACGAAGACACGCTGGCCGCGCTTGAGCGTTTGGCGATGAGCCTCGGACGATGGGCAGAAGTCGCGTCGCTTTACGCGTCCGAGCTAGAGAAGCTGGAAGAGCCTGACGCTCGCGTCGAATTGGGACTGCGTGTGGCTCAGATCTATCAGGTGCAGCTCGAAGACGTCGACAACTCGGTAGCTCGCTACCGTCAGGTGCTCGAAGTCGATCCAGAGAACCACCCGGCGCTTCGCGCCCTAGACCGCTTGTTCGTCGAGTCCGAGCGCTGGGACGAGCTAGTGGCCATTCTTGAGCGCCAGGCGGAAGTCGGGGAGACACCCGAGGAGATCCTGGACTTCAAGTATCGCTTGGGTCAGGTGCGCCAGTACCAGCTGCAAGAAATTGATGCCGCAATTGAAGCCTACAGCGAAGTGCTGAATGCGGCACCCGAGCATCTGGCGTCGCGCGAAGCGCTCGAAGGTCTATTCGATCAAGGCGTCAAGCAACTGCAGATCGGCGAGACCTTGGAGCCGCTGTATCAGGCGTCCGGAGAGTTCGACAAGCTGATCCAAGTGCATCGTGCGCAGCTCACTCACATTGAGGATCCGCAGCAACGGCTCGAGCTCTACTATCGAATTGCTGATGATGCGGAGGAGCATTTGGCCGACGCAAGCGGAGCCTTTGACGTTTACGCTCAGGCGTTGGCCGAGCAGCCCTTGGATGAGCGCGTCGGTCAGGAGATCGAACGCCTGGCGGACATGCTGGACGAGGGCTGGGTCAAGCTCGCGGTTTGCTACGCCGACGTCGTGAGTCAGGAGGGGATCTCCGCGCAGGTTCAAGCAGCGCTGGGGAAGCGGCTTGCTCGCGTCTACGAAGAGGAACTCGCAGATCCGGACAAGGCGAAGGAGTCCTACCGCTTCGTGCTGAGCGTCGCCCCCGGTGACAGCGAAGCATTGGAGAACCTCGACCGCATCTATCTATCGTTTGAGGAGTGGCCTGAGCTGGCCGAGGTGCTCGAACAACGGGCGCAGGTCAGTGAGGACACGCACGACCAGGTGGAGTTCCTGACTCGCTTAGGCGAGGTCTACGAGGAGCGCCTGGCTCAGCTGGATGATGCAGAGCGCGCCTATCGTCGTATCTTCGACGAGCTGGAACTCCAAAACGAGTCCGCGATCGAAGCTCTTGAGCGGATCTTCGAGCAAAAGGAAAGCTGGACTGAGCTGGCCCGCGTGTATGAACGTCAGCTCGAAGTCGCTGTCGGCGATGTCGAAGAGTCCGAGATCCGAGCCAAGATGGCGCGTCTATCGTGGCAGCGTTTGGGTCAGGTGGACGCGGCGATTGACAATTGGAAGCGGGTGTTGGAGCTGCGCGGCGAGGACGGTGAGGCCTTGACTGGTTTGGCCGACTTGTATGAGCACCAGCAACAGTGGGCTGAGCTGAGTGACGTGCTCGAGCGTCACTACGAGAATGCTGATACTGACGAAGACCGAGTCTTCGCCCTGAGTCGTCGCGCACGGCTTTTCAGCGACCAGCTGGGCCGCGACGACGAAGCGCTGGAAACCTGGCACCGGGTGCTCGACATCGAGTTCAGCAATGTAGACGCCTTGCGTGCGATTGCGGCCATCTGGCGACGCCGCGAGGACGCACAAGAGTTGGTGCAGGCGTTGCATAACTTCGTGGAGCAGGGCGCCGCTCAGATCGAGCCGGAAGAGCTGACGGCTCTTTTCCGCGAGTTGGGCAAGACCTACGGCGACGTGCTGGAGCAGCCTTTCGAGGCCGCGGAAGCCTGGACGCGCCTACTTGAAGTTGATCCCGGAGATTTCGAGGCGCTGGCGGAGTTGGAGAAGCTCTACCGCGCGGACGACCGCTGGGAGGACGTTGTCCAGGTCAAGATCCAGCGCGCGGCGGCGTTCGAAGATCCCGCTGAGAAGATCCGCGAGCTGCTTGAAGTCACCGATCTCTGGCGTGAGCAGCTCGAGAACTACGATGGCGCCACGGAAGCCTACGCCAAGGTGCTCGAAGTCGATCCGTTGCACCAGGTGGCATTTGATGAGATCGAGAAGCTGCACAAAGCAGCCGCACGCTGGGAGCAGCTGATTGAGGCCTACCTCGGTCGCCTGGAGCACGTCGAGGAAGTTTCGGTTCGCAGCGAGCTGTGGCGCCGCATGGCGCGCGTGTTCGAAGACCGTCTGGAAGACAACGAGCAAGCGTTCGTGGCCTTGGACCAGGCGTTCAAAGAAGACTTCCACGACGACACGACAGCCGAGTACCTGGGACGCATGGCTCAGGCGACCGGCCGTTGGAAAGAGCTGATCGCCGACACTCAGCAACTGCTCGAAGGGCAGACCCAGTCGCGGGACCGCATCCAGCTGTGTCTGCGTTTGGGCAAGTGGTACGGCGAAGATCTAGGTCTGATGGACTATGCCAACGCCTACTACCAGCAGGTGGCCGAGATGGATCCCGGCAACGTGCAAGTCCGGCGGCAGATGGCCAACATCTATCGTTTGGCGGGGAACTACCCCCAGGCTGGACAGACGCTGCGCGAGGCGGAGCAGGCTGCGGTCAAGAACGAAGACCGCAAGATGATTTACGTCGACATGGGCGACCTGCTGCGCAAGCACATGGGGGACCCCGACCAAAGTATCGTCTACTACAAGCGCGCGTTGGGCGTGGATGCACACTTGATCCCGGCGCTCGAGGCGCTGCAGGAGATCTACAGCGACAAGCGCGAAAACACGGAGCTTGCCCAGATCCTGAAGCGCAAAGTGGAGGCCCTCACGGACCCAGACGCACTCGCAGATACCAAGCTGCAGCTAGCCGAGTTGTACGAGCATCAGCTCAAGGACTTGGACCGTGCCGCCGAGGTGTACAGCGGCGTCGTGGACCTAGACGGAACCAACATTACGGCATTGCGCGGCTTGGAGCGAGTGCACGAGGCACTGCAGCATTGGGCCGAATTGGTCGAGGTGTTGGAGAAGCAACTGCTGAGCGTGCAGTCCGAACGCGAGCGTGTCGAGGTGCTGCTCAAGCTAGCCGGCATCCTGGAGGAGCAATTCCTCAAGGCCGACGTCGCCGCCCAGCGTCTGGAACAGGCCCTCGAGATCGACTCGACGGAGAAGCGGGCTTACGAAGGCCTAGCTCGGTGCTACCGCCGCTTGAAAGCGTGGGAAGAATTGGTCTCCACCTATGAGCGGCACATCAACGAAGCCGCGGATGCTCAGGTGAAGGTCGACTTGTACGCCAACATCGGACAGGTCCACGCTGACGAAACCGGCGACGTCGAGCAAGCCATCATGGCTTACCAAAGCATCGTCGATGATTTGGACGAGAACAACATCGTCGCCCTGGATGCGCTCGCGAAGCTGTACGACAAGCGCGGCGATACCCACGAGAGCATCGAGTGCTTGAGGCGCGTCGCCGACTTGACGACAGACGGCTCGCAGTACGTCGACATGTACTACCGCATCGGCAAGGTACAGCTCGAGAAGCTCGAGGATCGCTTTGAAGCTCGCGAGAGTTTCGAAAAAGCGCTCGACCGCGACCCGGCGCATCTGCCGTCGCTGGCGGCGTTGCGCCAGATCGCGACCGAGGAGGCCGACTGGGATGCGGCTGCCCGCTACCTCGAGCAGGAGCAGGCCCACACTGAGTCGTCGCGTTCCAAGGCACGCCTACTGGTCGAACTCGGAAAAGTGCGGGAGGAGCACTTGGACGAGCCCGAGATGGCGTTGCAGGCCTACGAGCAAGCAATGGAGGCCGATCCGGAATGCGAAGAGGCCGCCATGCCCTTGGTCAGCACCTACGTCGAGAAGGAGCGCTGGGCAGAAGCTGAGCCGCTAGCTGAGCTTCTGGTGCGCCGCTCCAAGAACCTGGACCGTGTCGAGCAGCATAACCTGCACAACACACTGGGACGGATCCAGGCGGCCCTAGGCAAGAACGAAGACGCGCTGGAGGCTTATCAGTCTGCCTATCAGCTGGATGTGACCTCACAGGAAAGCATTCGCGGTATTGCTGAGGTCTCGTTCCGCTTGAAGGACTGGCCGACAGCCCTCACCAACTACCAAAAGGTCCTGACCGCACTTGGCGAGGACGAGTTGGAAGAGCGCACCGAGGTCTACTTCCGGCTCGGTTGCATCAAGCGTGAACAGGGACAGGCCAAGCAGGCGATCAACAACTTCGAGAAGGCACTGGCCCTCAACGGCGAGCACCGGCCTACGTTGGATGCTTTGGTCGAGATCTACGAGGGACAGAATGACCTGGCCCAAGTAGCCGAGTACAAGCGTCAGATTCTGGATTCGGTCTTCGACGAGGATCCACGCTTCGCGTTGTTGGTCGAAATTGGCGACGTTTGGGGCAAACAGGACGGCCAGATTTACAAGGCGATCGACGCTTACGAAGAGGCGTACGAGCTCAGGCCACAAGACCACGTGCTGCTCCACCGCCTTCTGCAGGCGTATCAGAAGGCCGAAGAGTGGTCGAAGATGATCGATACGATTCAGTCGATTGCCGACCTCGAGGATGAGCCCGACAAGAAGGCTCGGTACTTCTACACGATGGCGCAGCTCTACCGTGACAAGAGCGACGATCCGGATCGCGCGGTTGAGCTGTTCAACGAAACGCTCGACCTGAACCCCAGCTTCTTGGAAGCGTTCGAGCGTATCAACAAGATCCTGACGGCCAGCAAGAACTGGAAGCAGCTCGAGCGGAACTACCGCAAGATGCTGCACCGCATCGCGGGCAAGGGCGAGACCGACCTAGAGCATGAGCTTTGGTATCAACTGGGCTTGATCTATCGCGACCGCATTCAGGATCGGGAGCGAGCGGTGGATGCGTTCAAGATGGCGTCTCGGGCCAAGCCCGACGATATGCGCGATCGTCGTATCTTGAGCGAGCTGTATGAGGTCACGGAACAGTTCGACAACGCGATTGAAGAGCAGCAGTACATCCTGTCTCAAGATCCGCTGAAGCTGGACCCCCACCGGGCCCTGTACCGGCTCTACTTGCACAAGCGTGACTACGACGCGGCTTGGTGTTCGGCCGCCGCGATGGCGTTCATGCGCAAAGCAGAGCCCGAGGAGCAGCGCTTCTACGAGGACTACCGTCCCGAAGGCATTCTGCAGGTGAAGGGGCGGCTGAACGACGAGCTCTGGCTCAAGCATCTGTTCCACGAAAAGCAGAACATCTACATCTCGAAGATCCTGGAGGCAGTCGCTGGCGCGGCGCTGAAAGCCAAGATCGCGCAGTTGGGACCGAACTACCGTCCGCCAGACAAGAAGTTCAAGCAGGACGTGGCGACCTCCACGATCACGTTTGCACGGACCTTTGGTTGGGCGGCGCAGGTGCTCAACGTACCAATACCCGAGCTGTACGTGCGCAACGATCAGCCTGGCGCTATCACCGCGCTGGCGACGGAGCCGCGTGCGTCCGAAGCGGGCCGCACGGTGTTGTCCGGATTCCAGCCGCCCGAGCTGGCGTTCATTTGCGGCAAGCACTTGGCGACCTATCGGCCAGAGCTGTACATCCGCAATCTCTTCCCAGCACACAGTGATCTGATGGTGATGTTGTTCGCTGGTGTGACGATTGCTGCTCCGAAGACACCTCTACCCCAAGAGTTGGCGACAAACGTGCGCTCCACGGCTCAGGCTTTGGCGCAGTTCATGGACGCGCAAACGCGCGAGTACCTGCGTACGGTCGTCAAACGCTTCATTGAGGATGGCGCCAAGGCGAACATCAAGCGTTGGAACCAAGGAGCAGAGCTGACCGCGTGCCGTGCAGCATTGCTGGTGTGCGGTGATCTTGAGATCGCCAAGAAGCTGATTAGCGCCGAGCGTGCATCACCCGACCTGTCCGCCGCGGACAAGATGAAGGAACTGCTGACGTTCAGCGTGGGCAGTGACTATCTGGCGCTGCGCAAGGCGCTGGGTGTCAATATCGTCGCTGAATGACGCTGTCTGCATAGGGCATTCGCTTCGGTGTGCCCAAACTTGAAGCCGGCTCGCTTCCGACTTGGGAGCGAGCCGACGCGCATTGAGCGAATTGCTGCTTGCTGCAGCGCGTCGATGTGAGCGTGTGCGGCCGGCCGCGCCGTCAAACACGGCGGGGACGCGGCGATTTTGAACAACTAGCGATCGCTGTGGACGACAGCGCTGGCATGCAACCGCAGCCAGAACAAACAAGCGTGTCCGGCCCCAACGGTGAGGAGCGCCGCAAAGAAGAAACCAGTCGACTCTCCCCGGCTTTTACCGAGGGACCGTGGCAGCTGGAGTTGGCCAGCCAGCACGAGACCAAGACCATCGCGCTCAGCGCCGGAGAGCGGCTGACGATTGGCAGTGGTCCCGGTGTCGATCTCAGATTGCACGACCGTTGGGTGAGCGCCAAGCACGTCCAGCTGCGCGCTACCAGTCGCGGCCTGTGCATCAAGGACCTCGGCTCGAAAAACGGCGTTTTCGTAGGCAGCGCGATGGTGCGGGCCGCCCGCCTCACCGCGCCATATTCCAGCTTCGTGATCGGCCGCACCACCGTCTGCGCCAACCCCGGCGCAGAAGTCCCTCCAACGCAAGACAGTCAGGGCATTGACGGCATGGTTGGGCGGAGTGCCGCCATGGCACGGCTGTTCGAAGGGATACGCCGCTGCGCGCGACTCTCGGCGCCAGTTTTGATTCAAGGAGAATCAGGGACTGGCAAGGAGTTGGTCGCGCGCGCGCTTCACAGAATGTCAGAGCGGCATGGCGAATTCGTTGCAATCAACGTAGGTGGACTGACGGAATCATTGGCCGACGCCGAGCTTTTCGGCCACCGGCGAGGTGCATTCACCGGCGCCCATACCGCGAGGGTGGGGGCGTTCGAGCTGGCAGATCGCGGAACGCTGTTTCTGGATGAGATCGCAGAACTGTCGCCTAGTGTGCAAGTCAAGCTGCTGCGAGTTTTGGAAGACGGCGTGGTGCGTCCGCTCGGGGCGGAGCGAGGCAAGGCTTTGAAGACCCGAGTCGTCTCGGCGACTTGGCGTCCGCTCGAACAGAGAATGGAAGAAGGGCACTTTCGACTCGACTTGTTTCATCGGATTACGAAACTGAAGCTGCACATTCCGCCACTGCGCCAGCGCCGGAGCGACATTGTCTTGCTGAGCGAACACCTGCTCAGGAAGAACCAGGAGTTGGGGCCCAAAGAACTGAGTGCCGCGGCGCTTTCGCGCCTGCTGAACTATCACTGGCCGGGCAACGTGCGTGAGCTCGAACACGTGCTCTATCGCGCGGCAGTGGCCGCCACCGGACGCGTGATTGAGCTGCGCGACTTGGAAGGCGCCATGCCCCGAGGTATTCGTCGGCGAGCGGCGCTGTCGGTCGAGGAGGCGACGCGCATGCTTCGGGCCTACGAGGGTAACGTGAGCGCTGCGGCGCGTGCGGCGCGCGTGCCGCGCAGCACATTCCGCTCGTGGCTTTCGCGCAAGGCCGGGTGAGGGCAGGTCCACGTGGGACCCGCCGACGGCGCGCGGTCAGAAACTAGAGCCGAGCCAGAGTCCCTGATGGCTGGTGGTGACCACGGGCATCAACCTCAGGCCGGCGGTCTCTTGGTTGTCAGGATCCAGGAAGTAGTAGGTGACGACTCCGCCCGTGGCTGCCAGGCCCACTATCAGTGAGACAACGCTGACCGTGCTCCAGGTGTCGCCCTCATCGGTCTTGTCTTCGAAGTAGCGACACGCGTCGGAGAAATCGGAGTTGAGTGCCGGCGGCCCGCAGGGAGTGCCAGAGCCGTCCGTGCGGGCGAACTCTTCGCGGATCTGACGGGCGGCATCGTCCGCGGCGTCGTAGCGTCGCCCGGCGGTTGCTGCGGCCACCGTCCACGTGACGAACCCGCCTGCAGCTAGGCCCGCGCCCGCCCACGCTAGCGGGGTGTCCACGAACCAATCAACGAAGGGCTTTCGCCCGGAACTTGGCGGGTCCGTTTCGGGTGTAGCGGCGTCTGGCTCGGGTGAGGGGGGCGCTGCAGGCGGCGGCGCGACGGTCGCTGGCGGTGCGAGATCTACGTCGAACGCTTGTCCGGCGGATGTCGCTAGATTCTTGGACTGCTGGGCAGTCGTCACGCTGTGTTCACCTGGTACCACGAATATCGAACGAGCCAAGGGAGCACTACCGACGGCCTGCCCATCGATCGATATCTCCGCGCCGGCAGGCGCAGAGATGCGGAGTTCAGCGGTGAACGTCTTCGCTTGGACGAAACCGTCGCTCGCCAGCTGGCTGTCGCCATTTTGGGCCATGTACTCCGCAAAATGGTTGGCCGCGCCGGCGTATTGTTTGGCGAGCAGTTCGCTCTGAGCGAGGTTCAGCAGCACATCGGGATGGGGAGCAAGACGCTGTGCCTCTTGGAAGTGGATGACGGCGTTCGCGAAGTCGCCCGACTTGTACGCCGAGACTCCCGCCTCGAACGCTGTCTTGGCCGGGTCGGTGCTGCCTGCTTGGCCTTGCTCCGGCGGAGCGTCGGCTCGCGTCGGGGCAGGGGCCGCGGCGGCCTCTTTGTCGCTGCCTGCGACCGGCGCTTTAGCTGGTTCGGCTGGCGCTACCGGCGTGGAGGTTTGAGCAATGGCGGGTCCGGCAACTGTCAGCGCAGCCGCCACTGCGCCCAAAACGGCTCGAGTCGTATTCACAGTCCGTCTTTAGCCTTCCCGGTGGGGGGATCCAACACTAACTCCACGAGGGCCGCGTGCAGCCGGCGGAGAGCTCAAAACAAGGGCTGAATTGTGGTCCAGCTGGCGCCAACGCGTTAAACCAAAAAGGTCGTGCGAGACCCCGGCCGCAGCCGCCCCTTCCCTTGCCCCTCGTGGCCGAGCGCGCCGCTGACAGCGCTGGTAGCGGCGTTGGGGGGGATCTGTCTGCTGAGCGGCGTGGCCGCCTGCGACGAAGGCCTAGCGGGCACTCAGGGGGCGGTAGAAGCCACCGAATCGGTCGCCGCCGAGACCGATGCCTGGAAGGTTGCCGAGGACTTGGAATCGCAGTGGCGCGCCCGTGGCACGACCGAACTTCTGGACCAGGCCGTGGCGGCGTTTCGCCGGGTTGACGGCGCGCGCCGATGCGAGGCGCGACTGGCTGCAGAAACGATGCTCGCGGAGCAAAGTGGACAGCTTGGCCCCCTGAGGGACCTGGTCAGCCAGCTTCAAGCGGGCGAACCAGCGCTGTCGGTCAGTGCTCGTTGCAAGACTTTGGCCAAGAGCGTGCTGAACACCTTAGGAGCAGCCAATAGTACTACCTCCGCGCCGGTGGAGGAGACCGCGGAGCTAGCGGAAGCGCCGCGAGTTTCGGCCACGGAGGGCCTACGGGTCACGCGGGTTGAGCGCTATGGGTCGCAGGATTCGGCACGCATCGCGATCTTTCTCACGGAGCCCGCAGTGTATGAGGTGGGACAGCTCCCTCGCGATGCCAAGCGCGGTCCCCGCTTGTTCGTTGACATCGAAGGAGCCGAGTACGAGGGCAAGATGGAGTTGCCGGTGGGTGGGCTCGTCGAGCGCGTGCGCGTGGGGCATCAGGAGCAAGGAATCCGCGTCGTGCTCGACTTGCGGGAACGAGTGTACAAACACATTTTCTATCTGCCTGAGCCCTTTCGACTGATCGTCGACGTCTCCAAGACGCCCCCGAAACTCGCTGTCGGACCAGAGAAAGGCCAGCGCAACGTCCGGCGGGTAGTGTTGGACCCTGGCCACGGCGGACATGACCCCGGCGCGATCGGCAACTCTGGCTTGCAGGAGAAGGACGTAGCGCTGGATGTGGCGTTGCGCGCGGCGCCTTTGATCGCGCGGGAGTTGGGCATCAGTACGCTACTGACGCGAGACACGGACCAATTCGTGCCGCTCGACGAGCGCGTGGCCAAAGCGAACGCATTCATGGCCGACTTGTTCGTGTCGGTTCACTGCAACGCCAGTGAGTCCAGCGACAACCACGGAGTGATGACGTTCGTTCTGGACGAATCGCCAGATCCCATCGCTCAACGCATTGCTGCCCGAGAGAACGCCGCTTCGACTGACGCCGGCGAACGTTTGGCCAGCGCGATGAAGCAGGTGATGGGCACCGAGTCGCTGTTGCGCTCCGCGCACTTTGCTCAGCTACTGCAGCGGGCGAGCGTGGCGTCGCTGCTGCCCAGCTACCCAGACGTCAAGGACGGTGGTGTACGCCGAGCGGGCTTCTATGTGCTGGCCGGCGCCCAGATGCCGGCGGTGCTGTTCGAGGCATCATTCATCAGCAACGCTCAAGAAGAGCAACGGCTGGACTCCGCGGGGTATCGCCAGAAGTTGGCGGACGCGCTCGTGAACGCGATCCGGGCCTACCGAGACGGGCTGTGAAAGAGCCAAGGATAATTCGGTCAAAAGGCCGATTTGTTGTACCCGACGCTGCTCTCGGGCAGGAGAAGTTTCAATATTCAGCGGACTTGAGCCGACCCAAAAATCATCGGCTCTGTCCGCGTGCGCGGATTGACGTTTGGCTTTCCGGACCGTAAGTTGCCTGGCCTCATTTTCGCGGGGTCCCAGAAAGCGCTGATGATGACGAAAGAGCAGTTAGAAAAGTTCAAGCTCCAGCTCACAGGACGACGTAACGAGATCGTGCGTCGCGCAGAACAGACGCTCGAGCACGAGATGACTCTCGACTCGGATGATCTCCCGGACGAAATGGATCTCGCTTCTAGCGAGTATCTGCAGGCGTTTACGTTTCGCTTGCGCGGCCGCGAGAAGAACCTGCTCGACAAAATCGAAAAGGCTCTGGAGCGCATCGATAATGGCACCTTCGGCATCTGCGAAGAGTGCGACGAGCCTATCAGCGTGAAGCGCTTGGAAGCGCGCCCCGAGGCAACGCTATGCATCCGCTGCAAGGAAGAACAAGAGCGCGTCGAGCGCGACTTCGGCTGAAAGCTTCAGTGGCGTAGCTTGGGCGCTGGAGCTAGCGCCCGAACTGTTCAGCTAAGAAGCGTCCAGTGTGGCTGCTTTCGCAGCGCATGACGACGTCGGGGGGACCGGCGACGACGAGCCGGCCGCCGTGCTTGCCCCCACCCGGACCCAGATCAATCACCCAGTCGGCGCACGCGACGAGGTCGAGGTTGTGCTCGATGATCACCAGGGTGTTGCCGGAGTCACGCAGGGCGAAGAGGGCCGTTAGCAGTAGCTCGATGTCTTCGAAGTGCAGTCCTGTCGTCGGCTCGTCCAGGACGTAAAGTGTGTTGCCGGTCGCCGTCTTGGCCAACTCCTTGGCCAGCTTGAGGCGTTGCGCCTCACCTCCGCTCAGTGTCGTGGCGGGTTGGCCCAGCTGCAAGTAGCCAAGTCCGACTCGGCGCATCGCAGCGAGCCCCTGGGCGATTCGGGGAATGCTGTCAAACTGTTCACTGGCCGCGTCAACGGTGAGCTCCAGGGCATCGGCGATGCTCATCCCTCGGTAGGTGACTTCCAGGGTTTCCCGGTTATAGCGCTGGCCGCTGCAGGCATCGCAGCGAACGTAGATGTCTGGCAGAAAGTGCATTTCCACCCGCAGCAGCCCATCGCCTTGGCAGGTTTCGCAGCGCCCGCCTTTGACGTTGAAGGAGAAGCGCCCTGGCTTGTACCCGCGGGCGCGCGCCTCCGGCAGAGCGGAATACAAGGCTCGAAGCTGGGCAAAGATGCCTGAATATGTCGCCGGATTTGAGCGCGGAGTGCGGCCGATCGGTGCCTGGTCGATGCTCAAGACTTTGTCGATCTTGTCCAGACCGACGAGTTGCTCGCATTCTCCAACCCAGTTCTTGGAGCCGTAGAGTTGACTTCGCGAGGCGTTCAGCAGGGTGTCGACAATCAAGCTGCTCTTGCCAGAGCCGCTGACCCCGGTGACCGCCGTGATGCGACCCAGTGGCAACTCACAGGTTACGTTTTGCAGGTTGTGCGCCCGAGCACCCACGATACGCAGGCGTTGTTTTCCTGGCTTCAAGCGTTTGCCCGGCGACGTCAGCTTCTTCTTGCCCGACAGGTATGGTCCGGTGACTGACTTCTTCGAGCTCATTACCTGTTTGGGGGTGCCTTCAGCCACGATGTGTCCGCCCGCTGCACCAGCTTTTGGTCCCATATCGAGCAGGTAGTCGGCAGCCAAGATAGCGTCGCGATCGTGCTCCACCAGCAGCACACTGTTGCCTTTGTCGACCAGACGGCGAAGCGCTCCGAGCAGTCGGGCATTGTCCTTCGCATGTAGCCCAACGCTCG